>CANQEA010000001.1 GCA_947594095.1 uncultured Clostridia bacterium
GATGAATGTAAGGGAGTAGGATTAGAGATAGGCACTAATTCGAAGCGAAAGGCTATCAAATATATTTTGATAGAAGATATAGTCAGTGCTAATAGTAATATTAGATAAAAATGTGTAGAACAGCTAATGGTTGGGATATAAATGGTTTAGGCCAACTAAAAGACGGTAGGGGAAATATTTGCCCAGTAACAATTATTCTTCCTACCCTTGCAATGGAAGCAAATAGAGACGTTGAAACCTTCATGCAATTACTTGATCAGAAATTACATGAAGCAAAAGACATGTTAATTGAAAGATTTAATTTCATTGCAAGCCAATCTCCCAAAGCAGCAACTTTTATGTATGAAAATCATATAATGGCTGGTTATGTACCTGAAGAAGGTATTCGTTCAGCCTTAAAACATGGTACATTAGCAATTGGACAATTAGGATTAGCAGAAACACTTCAATTGCTTATTGGTACAGATCAAACAACAGATACTGGAATGGAGTTAGCTAAAAGAATTGAAGCTTTATTTAAGAAAAGATGTGCTGAATTTAAGGAAGAATATAAGCTCAATTTTGGTGTTTATTATACTCCTGCAGAAAATCTTTGCAAAACTGCAATGACCAAATTTAAGCAAAAATATGGTGTTATTCCTAACGTATCTGATAAGAAATATTTCACCAACAGTATTCATGTTCCTGTTTGGCATAAATTAAATGCATTTGAGAAGATTGATATTGAATCTCAATTAACAGGATATAGTTCTGCAGGTTGTATTACTTATGTGGAATTAGATTCATCTTCAGTACATAATATAGATGCAATTGAAAAGATTGTTAATTACGCAATGGATAAAGATATTCCTTATTTTGCAATTAATGTACCTAATGATTTGTGCTTAAACTGTGGCTTTACTGGAGAAATGAATGATCATTGCCCCCAATGCGGATCCGGGGATATCCAACAATTACGTAGGGTAACTGGGTATTTAACCGGCAATTATAAAACAGCATTTAATGAAGGAAAACAACAAGAAGTTGAAATGAGAGTAAAACACACAGGCGTTGAAGTGGAGGAATGATTTTTATGCGTTATCTAAACATATTAGATTGTTCCATAGCAGATGGTGAGGGGGTTAGAGTTGTACTTTTTGTTAGTGGTTGTCCCCACCATTGTTTAGGTTGCCATAATCCTGAAAGCTGGAATTTCAATGCAGGTAAAGAATTTACCTCCTTTACAATAGCTAAATTGTGTGAATTATTAAATAGGGATTATATAGATGGGCTTACAATTAGTGGTGGAGAACCTTTAGCCCCTCAAAATAAAGAAACTGTTTTAGATATTTGTAAGCAAATTAAAGAAAAATTCCCTAACAAGAATATTTGGGTCTATACTGGTTATACTATAGATGAAAAACAAATAGAGGAATTAAAGCCATATATAGATATTATAGTGGATGGTGAGTTTGTTCAAAATTTAAGAGATATTACTTTACCTTTTAGAGGAAGTAGTAATCAACGAATATTAAACTTACAGAAGTAAGTTTTTATAAAAAGGATAAATAAAAGATGAAATTAAAAGATTGGATAATTTCTTGTATCTGTACAGGTGTTGTCTTTTTACTCGGGCTTGTAATGCTAATTACAGGTTGCTGTGTAAATGTGTTGGTAGCTATATCTAGTATTGCTGTGTTTGTACTTGCAGGTGCTGGTGGAGTAATTTCATTGATTCTCTATCAGCAAGAGTTCTTAAAAGATATTTATGCCTGGGTTAATCATGACATTGCAATAGATAATAAGACATTATGGAAAGTTGAAGCCCAAGAAATGTACGACAAACTTGAAAAGTACTTAAAAGATCTTGCAGAAAGTGTTGGTAATTTAACTCCTACTGATGGTACTTCTACTCCCACAGAACCTTGTGATTGTAAAGAACACTTAGAAAACATTGAAAAGATGCTTCAAGATGCTGCATTTGCAGATATAAAAGAAACACTTTCTAAACTTGCTGAGTCTGAAAACCCTCAAGAAAATGTTGAACTAATAGCTCACATTGATAGTAAAGTAGAAGAAGTTATGCAGCAATTTGAGGAATGTAAAGAACATCTTGAATATATGAGAGATATTCTTGACAAGCTTAAGAAAGGTATCTTTGGTGATGATTTCGACTTCGATGCAGGCATTCAAATAAACAAGTAAAGAAATATAAATAAAAATTTATGGATATATCTCGGTTATGCTGTATATATAACCGAGATATTTTTTTTTGTTTTTCAGTTTTTTTAAATTGAGCTAAATTTTATGTAAAATAAGTAAGAATTTTTTGGAGGTGCCTTACTTTGATAAGCGTTATTATTCCTCACCATAGAGAAACAGAACAAGAGGTGAGTGGTTTATTTAGTTCACTGAATACACAAACAGGTGTCGATTTTAACAATTTCGAATTTATAGTTGTTAATGATGACCCTGATTGTGTCTTAAACTTTGATAATTATATAAATCTTAAAGATAGGATTTATCAATTTACCAACCCCAAGATGGGATGGCCTGGCATTAGCAGACAAATAGGTATTGATAATTGTCATGGAGATTACATTACTTTCTGTGATTGTGATGATCAATTATATTCACCATTAATTTTTCTAGATATGCTTCAACGTATAAAGAGTGGAGCGGATGTATATAATTACAAGTTTATTCAAGAATGTTTACTTAATTTTGCTGATGGTACTTCAGGGTTTAGGTATGTTCCTGAATCAAATACTATCACATGGGTATTTGCTAAGCTTATAAAAAGACAATATCTTATAGATAATGATATAAGATTTGCAGATGATATTCAGTGGCATGAAGACACATATTTTAATCTCATACTTTTTATGAGAAACCCTGTATCTGAAATAGTAGATGTTCCCGCTTATTTATGGAAATATAACTTAAAATCAGTTACAAGACAGAATGAATTTGAATACAGATTTTCTGAATTACCTAGTCTTATCAATGCCGTAGATAGATCTATGGATTATGCAGTAAAATATAACTTACAATATAATGCAGGTGAACTTGTTTCTGCAATTACTATTCAATATATGTACTGTAACTGTGTAGAACCTGCAAGAAAGAAATATCAGAAAAACATAGAAAAGAGATTGTCTCAATTAATCCATAAATGGGATTTAATGGAATTAATCTTTGCAGATGATATGAAGGGTTACATTGAACAAACAATTTCAAATGGTGCTGGTCCCATTATATGGGTACCAGAAGAAGGATTTAAGCACTTTATTGAAAGAATTTATAAAAAATATGAATAATTAAAAATAGAGCAAGAGAAGGAAAGGAGAGCCTTTTCTTGTTTTATAAATAAATAAAAAGTAAGATGAGGAGATAAAAATTTAATATGGCAGGCAATAGCTCTATTCAAGTTCTAAGAGGTACAGATAGTTCAATTAAAGCCTCAAGAGAAACTTTACTAGACGGCCAATTACTCTACAACACTACTAAGAATACCCTCACTGTGGGGGGGGGGGCAATAATAGTTTAACTAAGTCCCCTATTGCAAGTAGTGAGTTAATTGGTTCAGCATCAAATACATCATTAAAATGGGAATCAAATAATTTAACAGTAAATGGATATACAATAGCTCCGCTTTATGCAAAAACATTTAATCTTACAGCCACAAGCTCAGCCTGGAAAGATTCTCAAACTGTAAGTAGCCTTATGGGTTCTTCTGGATTTTTACAAGTATGTATACAATCTGCTACACCTGGTACACCTTTAAGAATTATAGGTTCTGAAATGTTGTATACTAGTCATTTTGATAATAAAGCAGATTATAACGGTTATTCCTTTACTGTTAGACAAGCCCCTAAAAGTACAGGTTTCGGGGCCTCTACTAGTTATGATTATGATTATGTTGAATTGGATTATATAAAAATAACTGGTAATTCAGATACAGGCTCTTATACTTGGAGTAAAGCTAATGCTTTTCTTCTTAGAAATCAGCCCTTAATTGGAATTAAAGGTAATGGTACCACACAGGCTAATTATACATTTACTGTATATTCTTTTGATCCTATTTTAGTATAATAAAAAATCACCTTGCAATGTTTTTTAGTTATTATAATATAGAGAAAAGCTATTAATTAAATTTAATACTTATTTCATCTTCTTTATTAAAAAGGAGATTATAATAACTTATGGCAGGTAATAATTCAATACAATTACTAAGGGGTGGTCCTTTGACTCCAAATTCATCTGCAGCACTTTTACCTGGTCAACCATGTGTGGTTGCCCCATTTGGTCTTTTATATGTAGGAGGAGCACATGAATTAAATGGTTCTGCTTATGCAACTACAAGTATAAGTGTGAAGACTTCCCACCCTATAAATACCGGAGCTAGTATCTTAATAGAGCTAGAAAGTACAAGTTTAAGATGCTGGGTACCTGTTTTTTGTGATTATGGACTAAGCCGTGTAGTAAGCGTAACAAATTTAATGAGTCTTCAGAAAGCTTTAAAACCTGTGGTTTATAATGGGCAGTGCAATAATATTCCATGTTCTGGATTTTTAAAAAATAAAAACACTCCAGTATATGGGGCATTTAGTATAGACAGCATAGGTGGCATGCTTTCTGCTATTTATAAGCAGTCTTCATCATCAGGCTTAGAGACTATAAATGAAAGTATAACAAGCTATAGTTCCTCAGTAGTAGATTTATTTAATATATGGAAACCATCCGGTCTTTAATAAACACCTTACAAGGTCAACTATGAAAATAGTTGATCTTTTTTCTATCTTATCATATAATACCAATAGAAAACAAGGCGAGGTATATTAATATGACTAAAAATGAAATCTTCAAAGAACTCATTCCTGACAATACAGATAGAGAGGAATTGATCAATCTTTGTAAAGCTTTTCTTAGACATTATTACAAAGCAGAAAATTATAATTACCATATGAGGCTTAGAGATTTGCTTGAAAGAACTATCCAGCAATTTGCTTGGATGAATGGCCTGGATGTAAATTTCAATAAAAACTACCCTGATAAGATCACATTCTTTGACCCAGGTAGAAGTTTCCAGTTCAGGGTAGATGCTCTTGTAGGAAACATCATTGAGGAATAACAAATATGGATTTTGAAACATTTTTTGAAAACATTCATAAACTAGATGATATTGCAACTCTTTATAAGTACCTTTATCTTTCAAAAGATAATCATGTGGTCCTAAACATCGATAGGTCTGATCATACAGAAACATGGGTAGTCTGGATGGATGATAATATGAGAGTATGGGGTACTGAAAGCTGTGTTATTCCTCTTAGACTTGACACAACTGATTTGCTTAATGCAATTGAGAATTTAAAGCAGGATCAAGAATACAGACAAATAAAGAATGCATGGGGAGAACCATTATTTGGTTCCAGGTGGGCAGAAATTAAATATGATGTCGAGCATATGAAAAATGCAACAAGGTTTAAAAATGAAGAATAAAGTTATAAGGGTGATGTCGAGAAAAGAGGCAAGTGATTTTAGCTTCACAGACTTCCAAGAAAAAACGATTATTATTTCAATAGCTGCCCTTGACGAATCCGCTAACACCTTCAACAGGAACAATCCCAATCTCCTTGACACCCTCTTCCTCAGGTTTGATGATGCAGAGGCTGATGAGTTCAACCACATGACTGAAAGAGATGCTGAGAGAATTATTCAGTTTGTCAATGATAATCTTGATAGTGCAGATCAAATTGTTGTTCAATGTGGTGCTGGTATTAGTAGAAGTGCAGGTGTAGCAGCAGCTTTGATGTTGATTCTTAATGGTGATGATAGCCCTATTTTTGATAATCCTAAATTCTGCCCTAACAGATGTTGTTACAGAACCCTTCTTAACATTTTCTTCGGCTCCTTTAATGAAGAAGAGGTTGAAGAGAAGTTTAAGCACAACATCGAGGTGTGGCGTAAAGAAAATTTAGATTGAGGTGATATATGGATAAAAAAGAGATAGTAGAAGAGGTACTACATGAAGTTAAAAATGCAATGTTAGTTGTTGCAGTTTATAACGAATATTGTAATAACTGGGAATGTAAGAAACTAAGAGAATATGTGGATGAAATTATTAATTACGTAGCCAAAAATTATGGAGTAGAAGTAAAATAAAGGGAAAATAAAAAATGGATATGACAGAATACTATGTAAAAAAGAAAGAAACAGAAGAGATGAGGGATCTTGTACTTGAAGGTCTGCACAAGGGAAATCATAAAGACCCTGATACTGGTGAGCTTTGTCCCTTCTTCGTAAGCCAAATATTCTCAGTTGTAGATATCTTGCAAGAGCATGGATATCATAAAACAGACAATGCATGTAAAGAGACATTAAAGGAAGTAATTACAAAAATATTGTCTTTAATTAAGGAAGAAAGAGATGAAATATCATCTTTCCCGAAATCTTCTTTTACAGCTGCTTCACAGGGCTTAACTGGAATGGAAATGGGCTTGAATAGAGCAATATCTGCAATAAGGGTTGTTGCATCTAACTATGGTATAGAGTTAGAAAATAATTAAAAGGAAACGGGGTGAAATAAATGTTTAAATATCGCGTATATGATAAAAATGTAGGGAAATTCAAAAATGTATTTTTTAAGGATAAGGTAGAGAACCTCACAAAAGTGGAAAAAAGAGAATTTAAAGCTATGTTTGCTAATGATCCTGAGCATCCCCATATTCTTAGAGTTATTTCAGGACCCGTAGAGGTAGAAAGATGAGGATGAGGGAAGATGAGTTACATGAGCCTAAAAAGACCTGGGTAACAGAAGCAAATGGTTGGTACAGGTGTTATAAGACCTGTGTTATATGTGGTTTGAAAATGTTAGGTGAAATGGATTACAATTACTGCCCCAAGTGTGGCGCAAGATTCAAAGAGGTTAAAAATGGTAATAATTGACGGAAAGGCAATTGCTCAAAAAGTAAGAAATGAAGTAAAAGAAAATGTTCAAAGAGATAATTTTATTTATCCTCCTCACCTTGCTATTATCAGAGTAGGCGATGATCCTGCATCTGCTACATATGTAAAAAATAAAACAAAAGCAAGCCAAGAGGTGGGCATTGAAGTAGAAGATATTCATCTTACAGAATGTACTCAAGAGAGTCTTGAAAGTCTTATTGAAAATCTTAATTATGAGGAAACCGTTGATGGTATTTTAGTACAACTTCCTCTTCCTTCCTATCTTGATAGTGATAAAATTCTCAACCTAATTAATCCAAAAAAGGATGTTGATGGATTCACAGATATCAATATGGGTAAGCTCTTTGCAAATAAGAAATGTACTATAGCTTGTACGCCTGCAGGTATTATGAGATTGCTTGATGAATATAATATTGAAATTGAGGGTAAGAAGGTAGTTATTGTAGGTCGTTCCAATATTGTAGGAAAGCCCATGGCTGCTCTTATGCTTAATAGAAATGCCACCGTAACTATATGCCATTCTAAAACTAAAAACTTAAAGGAAGAGTGTTTGCAGGCAGATATTCTTATTGTTGCAATTGGTAGGTCCAAATTTATTACTGCTGATATGGTAAAAGAAGGTGCAGTAGTTATTGATGTTGGTATCAATAGAGATGAAAATAATGAACTTTGTGGTGATGTTGATTTTGAAAATGTTGCACCTAAATGCTCCTTTATTACTCCTGTACCTGGAGGAGTAGGACCAATGACAGTTGCAATGCTTATGAAGAATACATATGAGGCAATGAAGAAAAGATATGAATGAGGATCTCAAGATATTTACTGACAATGTAGATCCAGCTATTATGTCTCAACTACATGAAATGAGAAAATCTGGACTGTTTGAACATATCAGGATTATGCCTGATGTTCATGCAGGTAAAGATTCTGTAGTTGGGTTTACTGCTAAGTTTAAGGATAGAATTTCTCCTTTTACTATTGGTACAGATATTGGTTGCGGCATGTATGTCGTCTACCTTGGAAAAGTAGATATTGATCTTCCCAGGTTGGATGCTGTTATTAAAAATTATATTCCTAGCGGTAAACATGTTGGAGATCGTAGTAAAGAACTTAATAAACTCCTAAAACAACTTGATTGTTATAAAGAGCTTAAACATACTGATGAACTCCAATCCTCCCTTGGTACTCTAGGAGGAGGCAACCATTTCATTGAGGTTGACCAAGATGAGAATGGTTATAAATATCTTGTTATTCATACAGGTAGTAGAAATCTTGGAAAGCAGGTGGCTCAGGTTTATCAGTATCTTGCACTTAGAAGAAAGAAATTAAAAGAACTTGATCCTGGAACTCCTGACTACTTATGTTATCTTGAAGATACCCATATGTTCCACTATCTCTTTGATTGCCAACTTTGTAATGAATTTGCAAGAATGAATAGAGAAGCAATTGCAGAAGTTATCATTAAAATGATGAAGTTAAATCCAGAAGGCGCATTTGATTGTCCTCACAATTATATTGCAGATAGTATTATTAGAAAAGGTGCTGTAGCTGCATATAAGGGAGAAGGTATAATCATTCCTTTAAATATGAGAGATGGTGCAATTATGGGTACAGGACTTAGTAATGAAGACTGGAATTATTCTGCACCTCATGGTGCTGGAAGAATTATGAGTAGAAGTGAAGCTAAGAAAAATATTTCCTTAGAGGATTATAAAAAATCCATGGAAGGTATTTATTCATCTTCTGTAAGTGTAAGTACAATTGATGAATCTCCCTTTGCCTATAAACCACCTCAAGAGATTATAGATAAAATAGAACCCACAGTATGTATATGGAGAATTATTAAACCAATTTATAATTTCAAAAGTGGAAGAGATTAACATTTTTAGTTGATCTCTTTTTTGTTTTCTATTATAATAAGTATGTAGGAGAATAAAAATATGGGCTATATAGAAGAAGCAAAGCAAGAAATTGCAAAAATTGAAAAAACTAGTCGCGGTCTTTATGAAATGGCCAGGATTGAAGAAATAGGTTCTATTTTTTATTTTTTGGCTTCCAGAAATGAACATAATCCTCCCCATTTCCATTTTGAGAAAAAGCAAGGTAAAAAAGCTATTGAAGGTAGAATTTTATTCGAATCGCCTGAATACTATAAAAGTGAAAAGATGAAAGCAACCTTAACTCCTAAAGAAGCAGAAGAACTTTATGAGCTATTTCTTAAAAGGGCTCCTAATGACAGGTTTGGGAGAACTTATTGGGAGAAATCCATTGATCTTTGGAATGACTTACCAGGTGTAAGAAAATTGCCTATTGATTTACCATTACCTGATTATAGAAAGCTTCGGTAATTTTGTACCATTTAGTTGATCTTTTTCCCATTTTGTATTATAAGATGTAAATTCTATTCAGACCTATACAAACCTGTATAAATCTATATATTTCTTTTTATAGAATTTCCTAAAACAACATTGATTTTCATCTAGCTGAACTCTATATCTCAATTTAGAATTTTTAACTTCTTTGAATATCTGCTTTAAGTCAACCAAATTTATATCTAAGTGCAACCCTAATTCTTCCAACGACTGTTTTGCATTAGATATAAATTCTTGAGAGCTGTTTAAAACTGTATTCTTTTCTATATCTTTATCTTTTAATAGATATTGGTGGTTAAATTCATAACCTCTTCTACCTATTTCAAGAGCTGATAAGCACATATCAGGTAAATTGTATTTTCTATAACACAAATTACCGGTGTAGCTTGAATAACTTGCAGGCATTTTTAATAATTTAATGCTACTTAGCTTGCATAGTTTCTCTAGTACCTGTATAAATCTATCTCTACACCATTGGTTATTGCACAGTTTATTTAGTTTCTTTCCTTTGTTTAAGTTACCGGGGGAGATAACTAAGTCTTCAATTGCAATTAGTTCACACCCATGGTGAATTGTTTGCTTGACTATCTGATGTGCTAATTGAACTACCTCGTATTCTCTCTTATTCGTAATATACATTCTCTCTTTTGAGGAGTTGTTCAAGCCTTTGCTTTTCAGGCCATTGTCCTTATCATTTAAGGGTTTAAGAGACAGCACTTCAGATTTGATTATTCTATTTGGATATTCACCTCTCCAATCACATATATCATATCCTAAATAGTTTGGATTCGTATCTATAGATAGTATTCTATCCAGTATTTTACTCTTAGGCTTACCCGTGAATGTGAGACTACAATCATATGTAATGTAAATATAATCTAGATCTAATCTATAGGTTATAGGTAATAATTTTTGATTTTGTAGTAACGAAAGTCTTTCCAACTGAGACTTCCAATTCTTTCTTAAACTACATAAGTTAAGAACAATGTGAGTGCTTCTATTAGGTTTAAATAATATCTGAGATGAAGATAAAATAGTAAATTTCCTATTAGCTTTCTTATCTGCTTCTCCAACACTACATAAAGGAACCAATCTTTGAAGCTTCCATTCTTCATTAGATATTTGATGCTTATTCCTTTTATTCAATAACTGCTTGCCACCAAATATTATTTTACTACTCTGTTCTGATTGTTTAATTAATGCTTTAACATCAAATATACAGGAGTTCTTAAGGTGAGAATCTATAAAAATATTATTTAAGTTATTTTGCAGTTCAGTGATTTCTTTAGTGCTTAGCTTAGAGTTTTCTAATAATCTATTAGCTGTAAATCTATAAACATTATTGTAGTTTTTTATAAAAGAGAGTAGAGTATCCCTATCTATGCTGTTTGATAATGAATATTTGATTTTAAGTGTAATCAAATTTTCCATTATTTAGTCCTCTTCTTTTTCCTCTAGTTCTCTTCTTATCTTATTTAATTTTCTTCTATGCGAATAGGATTTCATAGAAAAATAATGAATAATTGAAATTAAATCATCAGTTAGTTCTTGTTCATATGACTTATTTTGAACAGAGTCATTAAGCACCAGAATTGAAGTACCGAAATACCTAAATACAGATTCCAATATTTCGTATCCAAACCTGACCAATCTATCTTTATTCTCAATAACCACCAACTTAACTTTATTTTCAATGACCAGCCTGATCAGTTTCTGCAATCCTTCCCTGTTTTCAGATAGTCCAGACTTGATATCAGATAATTGCATGTCTAGATTAAGTCCCCTTGATATACAAGATTCGTATATTCGCTGATTTTGACTTATCAGCTGATCTTTTTGATTCTGTGTGGATACCCTGGCGTATGAAACTATTATCTTATTCTCTTTATGTTTCTTTTGGCCTATAAAAGCGTATACTGAATCATCATCATAAATATATTGACCTGCAGTTGTTTTGGTCGCCTTTATATAACCTACTTTAAGATATTTACACAGAGTGGGCCTAGTTATGTGGAGTAAACTCATCACCTCGCATGCTTTCATAAAACAAACCCCCTAAATTTTATTTCCATTAAATTTAGCTACCTAAAAACCAAATTTTTATTAAAATCCTCAATTACTATTTAATATTAGTTGCTATTTTTTACTGTATCATGTATAATAAGCATGAAGATAAAGGTGGAATAAATATATGAAAATTGTTCAACTTCAATTTGATGATGGCGGCCCTTATAGTCTTTGGGACAGTACAATTGCATATGCAGGGCCTGTAAGTGTTTGTATTGATCTTCAAGACGAACAATATCTTGTAGTATTAAAAAATGGGGATCTCAGGTGGAAAGAAGAAGGCGTTCCTATAGAATATGGAAAGCCCAATAGACATGAAAAAGCATTTAAAAAAGCAAAAAAGAGAGCTCAAGAAATTTTTGAAGAATTTGTTAAAGAATATTTTGTAGAGGTATAAGTAGTTATGATTATGCAAATTTCTTATAAGTCAAATAATGGAAATAATGAAGAAGAAAAAACATTCTTTTACGATGACCAAATCTATAACACTGAAGATAAGGTAAAGCAGGCCTTGGAAATTGCTGATATGCAAGGTGAAGTGGAAGGTGGGTTTGTTCTTGGGAACAAGGGTTGTAAAGTACTTCATGAAATCTTTCGTCAGGTTGAAGAGGACACCGTAAAGAAGTTTGATAAGTAATGGGGTGTTTATGTTAAAAACATATTTGTTATATGTACGTAGGTACAGTATAGTTACAAATGACTATCCGCTATATATTTATAAAGCCACAACCCCTGATATTTTCCATACTATGGGGGAAATCCCTTATAGAACAATTGAAGAGATAAAAAGAATTGACTATGTAGAATATACTGAAGAAAAAGAGCAGTGGTGGAAAGAACAGGGTTATGATATTTTGATTTGGTATGATAAATACCCGTACATGGAGGATAAAAATGAAGATTAAGCAATTTTTTAAAAATTTCTGGACCAGGTCTAAGGTAGCTTTCATCGACAGTTTCAACCACATTGATACTCGCTATACCGAAGCCCAAGCTGAAGATGCCCTTGTGCAAGTTTTGGACGAAGCTCAGCTTTTTGCCCTGTACGGAAGTATGGACTCAGACAATGCACGTATTGTAAAAGTTTGCCTTAACTACAAAGATGCTTTTGTTTATTTTAACAACGGCGCGGTTATAAAATTCGACTACCCTGCACGGGAAAGATAAAGCACAAAAAGCTTCAAAAAAAAAAATAAAAAGAGGTGAAATATATGGAAAAGTATAACAAAATCGAAACAGTTTATGTACGTGATGAAAAGACAAAGAAGGTTTATCCTCAGTATAGAAACCCTGATATTGAGTTTCTTAAGGATCTTACCTGGCAGTTTACTGAGAAGGTAGATGGTACAAATATTCGTATTCATTGGGATGGTCACAAGGTAGAGTTTGGTGGTCGTACAGATAATGCTCAGATTCCTGCTCATCTTGTAAATCGTCTAAGTCAGCTATTTGGTGGAAACGTAAATGAAGAGCTGTTTGAGCAAAAGTTTGGAGAGGCAGAAGTAATCCTGTTTGGTGAGGGTTATGGTCCTAAGATTCAAACTGGTGGTTCTTATCGTGACGATGTAGATTTTATTCTTTTTGATGTTCTCATTGCAGGTAATTATCAGCCCAGAGAGAGTGTGGAAGATATTGCTAATTACTTTGGTGTTGATATTGTCCCTATTCTTTTTGAAGGGCCTCTTCAGAAGGGCATTGATTATGTTAAGACCAATCCTAAGAGTGTTATTGCAAAGAATGGAGCAATGATGGAAGGACTTGTTGCAAGGCCTAAGAGAGAGCTTCGTAATCGTAGTGGTGGTCGTATTATTGTTAAGATTAAGTGGGAAGACCTGAAAGACCTTGTAGAGGAAGATAGTTGATTTTCCTCACACCTTATATTATAATAAATATAGAAATAGGGTGTGAGGTAAGAACAATGAAAAAGAAGCCCAGTAAAGAAGTATTGCTTGAAAACATGCAAGATAGAATTAACAATTCGAACTACTTCACAGTTGAAGCAGAAGTGGAGGAAAATGGGCATTTCTTCCAGTGGAGAAAATACACCAACATAGGTTTTATAAAAGACCTGGGTGGTATATATGCTAACTGGTGCGATAACGGTAATATAAAATTTTATAAGAATGCTTATCTTAGAGATAAAGCATATTCCAAATTTGTAGATGAAAATAGTGAGGTGAGATGAATGAGCATTGTAGAAAAGTATAACCAGCAACTTAAACCTTGTCCTTTTTGTGGTGGTAAAGCCAGTGTTGGTGAAGTAAGTTATGGTGGTGGCAGTAACTATGATTGTGGCTGGCTCCTTGTAATTGAATGTAAAGACTGCAAAGTTCAAATGAAGGGTGCAGATATTAGCTGGCTGGGCATAGATAGTTGTGAGCCCCAAGTTAAGAATATTGTAGAGAGATGGAATAGGAGAACTTAAATATGGAAGGCTGGAATTCAAATTATAACTGGACGTATACTCAATTTGTAAATGTAGTTAAACACAACCTTGAAGAGCAGGGCAAGGATGTTGTAGACCTAGATGCAGAACATTCAGATATAGGAAATATGAATGCTATGGTTATGTGGGCAAAACAGCTTGGATACCGTGCAGAAATAACTCCAAATAGAGAGACTGTCCGGGTCTTTAAGAATTAATCACATCTATAAGGAATAAATATATGGTAACAAAGAAATTAAAAGATATTACCTTTGGTGAGTTCTGCAACTATTGCGGGCATATAGGCATTTATATGGATTCAGAAAAGAGGTGTTTGAGAAAATGTCCATTTGCAGAACTATGTAAAAATGAATTAAATGAAAATGGGTTGCCATGCGCGCGTTGGAGAAAATATCTTGATAAAGATGTAACCCTGGGTATTGGCTAAATTTATAGGTGAATATATGTTAGATTGTGAGGAAAAAGAAGAGAAAAAGTGTTATGGGTTGGATATCCCCATTAAAGGTAAGCCCAAGTGGATTTATGAGAATCCTTACAGGTATGTTGAAAACCAGGGCTGTAAGCCTGTTGATGACTATTTTGGCTATAATAGTTTTAGTGAAGATGAGGATATTGCAATAGAAGACCCGTTGTTCATTAATAAAATGCAGGCATTGGATTATAATCTAATGTTTTATAATCCTACAGGATTTAACTTTGGAAATCCTAAAAATAGACTTGCAAGTGCCTTTTGTCATGCATATGAATTTAAAACTCCCCAATATTCTGAGAAAATCAAGCAGAGATACATAAAAGGGAGCATGATAATACTATTAAAACATAAAAGATTTTTTAACCAGTCAGATAAAAAGCAATTAGTAAGATATTTAAAAGATTTGGACTGGTTTGTAGGAGAATGATTCATGTTAGACAAAGAAGTATGGGAAGAATTAGAAAGACTTGATGAGTTTGCAACCTTTCCTCAAGATAAACTTTCAGCACATTTGAAACATTTGAGAGATTATAATCTTGAATCTGCAGAAGAATACCAAGAATTTACAGATTTATTAACCAAATACCCTGCTATCCCTATCGGTAAGGGCACCGTGGTTGATATGTATGGATATACTACGCAGGATTATACAAATGCAAAATTTATTCAAATGAGAGCAGATAAATATGCTTTAGGAACCTATAGAGAACCAGTAGATGGAGAAACAGCTGTTACTAATTATCCAAAAAGACTTCGAAATATTCTTCAAGATGCAGACCCTTATAGGTTTTATAGAAGAAGTATAAAGCAGGGCGATTATCGTTATAAAAGTGATATAGACGGTGGTTTCGAAGGTCTCAAGTTTTTTGATAATCACCCTGAATATCATCAAGATACTTCAGAAGAAGTTATAAATGAGATTAGAAGAAGATTACTTAATGGAGAAGAGTTAGGAACTTTCAATACTGACATTGAATAACTTGGCGCCATGGTGTAATTGGCAACACAGAAGATTGCTAATCTTTCCAGTGGATCAAACTGCTGTGCAGGTTCGAGTCCTGCTGGCGCCGCCACTCATACTTAAATATACCTCACATAAAAAAGAAAGAGATTGGCTGTGAAGATAGTTGATCTCTTTCTTTGTTTATATTATAATATCAGTAGAAATTGAGTGAGGTATAAAAAATATGATGTATAGAATTTATAATGTAACTCGGGATAATCAAAAAGTGAGGGATATTGCCGTTATTCCTTATGATAATGCTTATGAATTCTTTCAGCATGAGAATCTTAATAATTACGATTTTGATGCATTTGCATCTATTAAAGGTAATGAAGAGCTTCCTGAATGGAAAGATTTGAAAAACATGCACTACTATGTTGAGCTTAAAAATGGTACTAAGCTTTACTTTTATCAAGAAGTGAATATGTATAAATGGCTGTATGAACATCATGATGATTTTCAGGTTGAATCTTATGGTAAATATAATTAAAAAAAAAATAAATGTGTGAGGTAAAATATATGATGATGACGCTTGATAGAAGGTTTATTAGAGATCTTGGTAAAATTTTTACGGTTCTTAATGAGCAGTTCTTTTTGGAAGAACTTCAAATAACTGTTGAAGAAAAAACCATCAATTATGGTGGTGATAGAGAGTATGTAGATAGTTATGTTATTGAATTCCGTTACAGGAATAGAGATATCAGGCTTGAAACTTACGGTGATGGGCTTGTACATACCCATGTAGAAGGCAAATTTGAAAGAATTTTTGATTTTGATACTGGTAATGAAGATGAGAATAGAAGCAACATCAGAATGTTTGCAGACTACACTCAAACAGATCGAACTGATATTTAAGGTAACTATATGATAAGTATTAAAGAATATTATGAAATTGAAGATGGTGAAGAATATGAAATTCTTCACAGATATTTATCAGATGAAGATATTTTAGAATTTGCTAAGCATTATAGATTCTATAAATCTAAGGGACAAAATGTTGTGGAAATCAAAAGAGATTTTAATAAGCTTCGTATCTTCTTTGGCGGTGCAGATTTTATCTCTTTTGATATTCGCCCCAAGCATGTTTGCTGGTAAATTCTGGTATGACCTAATATAACAAAAAGGGAGGACCACTTGTGGAAGATCAAGTTATTATTTACATTTGGAATAAATTGAACAAGAAGAAAAAATTAGGTGTATTCGCATATACGATTACATGGAATGATAGTTCTAAATCTTATAGAGCATTAAAGCCTGTAAGAACCAAGTCTCTCCTTGATATTATGAGCTTAAATGAAGCCCTTAATACCTATGCTAAAACTGCAGTTGCTTCTATTAATAAGAATCCTATTGTTATTTATTCTAATGGAAAACTCGCAAGAAAGGTAAGTAGAGAGATTATTAAAATTCCTGAGCATATGGATAAAAACATTAGACCTGCTCTTGAAAACTTTAATATTCAGGTACATACATTTACACCCGAAACAAGAAGTTATCAGAAAAAGTTACAAGCTATGTGTACAGAATTAGTACCGGATGGAGTAAATAAGTAAAAGAGGAAAATAATTTTATGAATAAAGCACCCTTAACAAAAGAACAATTTGTACACTACATCAACTTCATTAAAGAAAGACAAGAAAAAGTAGATCAAATCAATGAAATCTTTACTGAAGAGTTTGAAGATTCTGTTTTTTACCCGCATACAAGATATGAAACTGAACTGATTAGACTTCTTCAAGATGTTTTTAATGATTCTGATAATGATATTGATTATTTCATTTATGAATTAGATTTTGGTGAAAATGATATGGCTGGAGAAGCAATTGAACGAAATGATGGTACAATTGTATCTCTTACATCACCAGAAGAACTTTATGATTATTTAATAAAAGAGCACTTTTCTGAGTAATTTTAGTTGATTCTCTTTCCATTGTATTATATAATATATGTAGAAATTGAGAAAGAGGTATAAGAGTTATGAAGAGAGAAAAGACACCTGTTTGTACCAGTGTTGCAGAGTTGTTAAGCATAATTGAAAAAGAAGCTTTGCAAATGGAAGAATTAGCAAAAGCTCTTGAAGGCACTTATACCCGCCATATTGAATATTGCAATCCAAAAGAAAATGAAAATGTAACCTCTATAGTTACATATAATGGGTTGGAATACAATGAAAGACAAGGAATCAGAGCTATTGTAAAGTTTCAAGATACTTATGTCAGAGACATTGATGGTAAGGTTTCTAAAAATACCGTTACTGTAAAATACAATGTAAAAGATCTTCAGTGGGCTATCAATAAACACAATAGCGAATATAAGAAAATCTGAGGTGAATGAAAAATGACGCTTGGAACGTTTCTTAAAGAATTTTACGGTAATAATGCCGTTGCACTTAGTGTATCTAATAGTAAAGAATATGATGGACAGTATCATACTTTTTATGAGTGTGCTTTGACAGATATTCCCGAAGAGCAATTAGAATATAAAGTGCTTGCTGTTTATCCTTGGAGTGCTCATTATATTGGTGTCACCTGTAGAAAAAATTAACAAAAATGTGTGCTAAATTATGTATACACATAGATGGGAATATTTCCCATCATATATGAGAACATGGTCCGAATACACCTATACTGTGATTTTAGGCGGCGTTATTTTTATCTATTTAACGAATTGTTTGTATGTAATTAGCAAGTTTCAAAATTATTGAAATAGCTAATAGAGGGCTTGTAGTTAGCCCAGTTAAGATTTAATTTCTTAGCAAAAACCTTATAATTATGTAGAGGTTAGACTATATATCTCGCCCGAACTAAAATTCATATAACCTTGAGGAGTAGTTCAGTTTGGAAGAACGCTTGGTTAGGGACCAAGAGGCCACAAGTTCAAATCTTGTCTCTTCAACCACAAATATAGGTGCACCATTTTTTATTATTATTTTCGTATTAGGACTTTTAAGCCCACAATTTATGCAAGCGTTTGTAAGGAGTTAGCTTTGAATTAACCTTTGAGGTGGTGACTTAATATAACCTGCGGTGTATGTTTCCTAAGTTGATGACATACCGTGCCACGTACGTGAAGACAGAGTGTAAATAGTACGGCAGTAGGAATAATTACCCCACCTGCCCGGCAGAACTGATTGCAACAGTATATGGTATAGCCCGTTAGCTATATTTATTGGGGAGTAGCTCAGCTGGTAGTAGCGACGGTCTGTTAAACCGTAGGTCGTGGGATCGTGCCCCACCTCCCCAGCCAGTTTAGCATATCTAGGTTTTTACCTCTTTTATAAGTGTGCTGATTTAAGAAAACCAACAGGATTGGATCCGTTGAAATGGGGTCTATGAGAAATAGAACTCCAGAGTTAGGTGTATAATGGGAATCTGTTAGGAACAGAAACTCCTGTTATATAAAATATATATAAAAGAGGTGATGGCAGTAAATTGGTTCCAGGTTCTTGACTCCACTCCATTTCTCCTGGCTGCTATAAAATGAAAGAGTGGGCCTAGGTGTCAACCACAGCCTAGTGTGACACTTCTGTTTGAGTGCACCAAGCAGATAGTAAAGTGTGGTTTATATATGCTGCCTTAGTGGAACTGGTTAACACGCTGGCCCTTCAAGCCGGAGATTAGGAGTTCGAGCCTCCTAGGCAGTACCAATAGTAATTAATATTTTTCTGATAGGCTTGAAATAATAGCTAAGCTGAACCAGGCACGCCACCCGCCCTGGAATGGGTAATCGTGATAGGTGCTTGTAGTTTAAGGCAACGAACTACTTATTCTCTTTAATGGTCTAATCAACTATGTGAGTAAGTAAAGCGTTGTAAGTAAAATGTGCGAGTGATTCAACGCAAGATGGGGTGAAAATCCTAAGCGACTGTTGTCGGAAAAATATTATAAACTATATTTTTAGCTTCGTAGCACAACTAGCAGTGCAAGTTCTTCATACGGACTAGGTTGTTCGTGCAAATCGAATCGAAGCTACCATTTCAGGGTAGAGCAGTCAGGTAGCTTGTTAGGCCCATAACCTAAAGGACGTTGGTTCGAATCCAACCCCTGAGCCCATACATGCCCAACTATCAGGGCGTTGTGTTGATAGTCCTGTGATAGAAAAAGTCATCGTTGGCAGTTGTTAGGTAAAGACAACGCCTTTACTTTTCTTTCTGTATTGGAAAATATAAATGGAAAATATTTATGAAAATGCAAACAAAGCTTTAGAAGAGAAATATGGGCTTGAAGAAATTGCAGCAGTAGAAGAAGCAATAGCGCTTCTCAAAGAACATGCCAAGCATGTTCCCACATTTGATCTAACAAAACCTGGTAGTGCCTTACCTAAAGGATATTATTTTCCCGGGGATGATGATTTATATTAAAAAATAAATTAAAAGAAATAGACAACAACGAAGCTGGACATAGCATTCAGCCGTGAAGATATTCACTAAAAAGGCCCGGAAAAGGGCTAAAGAGTGGACGGCCTGAGAACTTATAAATTCTCAGTTAAATTTGAAAAACCATCAAAAGATGATTGTATAAATATATGGAAGGTCTTAGATTTATGTCTAAGCATCAAAAATATTGTTTACGATATTTTCATTTCTAGGTGGCCCGTAATAACAAGGGGTTCGAATCCGCTGGCGTCCATCCGTGGGCGCGAGATTGGTCTGAGGGTACGCCTACATGCACGAGTGGCATAGTGGTTGTGTTCCAGCCCTCCAAGCTGGCGAAGCCAGTTCGATTCTGGTCTCGTGCTCCAACCCGCATTAACCTGGCCCTTTGGGGGAAGGGTCCGTGTATCTAGGCGTTAACTAGAGAAGCGTGGTGTAGGCTAAACTACACAAGTGATTAGACAGAAGAAATTGAGTCGACACTTTTCTTCTTAATGAGAAAGAGCATTTTTAGAAGTGTACCAAGTGTGAGTCGCGACCACATAAAAATTAGAATAAGGAGTTCCTCATGCCTGTGAACAGGAAGAGGGCTCGGGTTCTTTTCTCTCAACCATTACTAATTGCGAATTTATGGGGGAGTAGCTCAATTGGTAGAGCGCGTGCCCTGCAAGCACGAGGTAGCGGGATCGTAACCCACCTCTTCCACCAGAAAAAAATTAATAAATAAGGAGTCTTCTCTCACATGAAGAAATTACAATTCTTGATGGGGGGGGGGCATAATTATTTTTTAAAGAGCTCTACCTCCCTCGAGAACCTCTCAAGGGAGGTTTTTTAATATGGCAGGTAACAACTCAATTCAGTTTTTAAGAGGTAATTCAGCGCGACGATTAGGAAGTCCAGAAAGTTTAATTGCTGGTCAACCTTTTTATGAAATGGATACCAATAGTTTATACGTGGGTGGAAGTAACGGTACCTCACTAACAGCAGCAACTCCTGTAAATAGTTATTATGATAGAATTATTCATAATCAGAATGAGTGGGAAGCTTGGTGTACTGAAATAGAAAATGATACATTTAAAGATAGTTCTGTACTCATATTAGAAGGTATATATAATTTTAAAGGTTCTTCTGGGATTAAATTACCAACAACCTTAAAGCACCTTCATGGTTTTGGTAACGTAACTATAAAGTTTCCAAACCTTACAAGTACGTCATTTGAAGAGTCACATAATAGATATTCTTGTGCCTTATACTATGAGGATAAACCTAAACAATTTTCACCTGCAACCTCTTCAAGTGATCTCCCATCTATTACATTACCAGCTTTTAATTCTATTTCTAATTCTATTAGAAATATTAAAATTGATATTGGGTCACAGGAAGGTAGCGGCCTAATAGCATCCTATGTAGTCGGATTTGGTAATTGCGTTAATTTAAATAATTGTAATGTATATATAGCGGGTACAAAAGAAGCTCCGATAGCTTTTTTATCATGTGATTATTTAATTGATTGTAGTGCAACGGCAGGAGCAAATAGCGGTGCTTATCCTGTAACTAATTTTCAGAAGTGTAATTATTTGATTCGTTGTAAAGCTGATATGCAGAATAACAGTAGTGGTATGAACAGTACAGGATTTAGTGGTTGTACAGATTTGGAAGATTGTTTTTATAGAACATGGTCTGGAACCTATACGAATAATATTATAGGATTTGATAGTTGTACTAATTTAGTTAACTGTCAAGGCTATATCTCTACTACAAGCAGTGGTCTGGGTGGTAGTAGTTCTGCGTTTACTAGCTGTACTGGACTAATTAACTGTATAGCAGATGGTGTTGCTGGTACGATTGGTTTTAATAATTGCAATATATGTACTAATTGCCGTAAAGGTAAACTATCGGCGGGATCAGGCTTTACTATATGGAGTAAAGGAACTAATATATCTAAAGACACCTGCCCAGACTATTCAGCATAATATTGTAAAAATATGTCATATTTTTTTTTTAAAGATCAACTATAAAAATAGTTGATCTTTTTTCTTGCCTGTATTATAATATCAATAGAAATTAAAAGTGAGGTATAAGATATTATGATGATGAAAAAAATTGCAAATAAGGTAGCGCTTCAGACTATTGGCTATTCAATTCCCGGCACTCAAAAAGTTAAGATTGTTGCTTATTCTAATTTTGATTGTTGTTGGCGTAAAGCTTTTCCGCAAGTTTTATTTAATGATGTTTGGTCCAATTTCAGTGATCTTAATGATGGTAATTTGTTTGTAGCAGCTCATACGGACGTGGCCAGAACGGAAGTTGAAATTGATTCTTATGGTGTTCCTGTTCTTGTACTTAATGTAGTTTGTGACTAAACAAGACATTCTTTTATTTAATTCTTTTTAATAAATTTCCTTTGAGATCAACTATGAAAGTAGTTGATCTCTTTTTTACTTTATTATATAATATCAGTGTAAAATAAGTGTGAGGTATATATGAAAGTTACTTATGCCCTTATTAATCAGATTGTCGGTGAAAGTGTTCAGATTTTGAAAGAAGTTTATCCTTCATTCCAGTACAGGGGCTTCACAAAAGTAAGAATCAGTAAGGCAAGATCCAAATGGGGTAGTGTGAAGAGAAATTGCTCTACAGGTGATTTTGCACTTACAATTAGTAATTGCTTTGAAGAGATTCCAGACGAAAAGAGAGCAAGAACGAAGCTTTTAAGCACAGTAACACATGAACTTATTCATACTATTCCTGGTTGTATGAATCATGGTAGTAACTTCAAATATTATGCAGCGCTTGTGAATAGGAAATATCCGGCACTTCAAATTCAGAGATGTACATCTATGGAATCTCTTGGGATTCAGAAGGATACTAGAAATTATCCGTACGTTGCAAAATGTAGTATTTGTAATAAAGAATGGAAGTGGACAAGAAAACCCAGAGTATTTAATTATATTAGCGCTTGTGAATGTCCTTATTGTAAAGTTAAATCATTAGCTTTTACCAAAATTTCTGGTATAGCCATTTGATAAATAAAGAGAGGTGAAATAAATATGTCTAATAGAAAATATGTAGATATTAACAATCTTGAAACTGTTTATTCTTCTTCAGATGAAGCAGAAACTACAGTATGCGTTGGTAAGAATGATAAGGTTATTACTATTTGTAGTTCTGACAACACAATGATTACTAAAATTAAGAGAGCGGCTCTTAAAAACATTGGAAATTGGAAGTGCTGGGAAGGTAGTAGATCTTCAGATGGTAAACTTCATTCCTATTTCTTTGAAGCCCCTAAAAAGGCGCTTTCATTTAGAGGTGGCAATAAGAAAGAAATGACTGAAGAGGCACGCCAAGCAGTAAGAGAAAGATTTGCAGGTTATGTAAAAGGTGGAAATAAAAGAAAGAAGAAGGTGGAAGCATGAACAGTGAAGATATTGTAAGAAATGAGCTTGTAGAAAATAATGTAGATGATGTCTATTCCACTTATGTAAAATGCGATTGTGGTACTGAAATTTTGGAATTTCAGGCCTGTAATCAGACTCTAATCTATGATGGCAAAATTAATGATATAACATTTACAACTTTGGATGATCCCATATTTGAATTGCGTTATTATGGATTGCTTAAACGCCGTGATGTAAAATATGGTTACAACAATTTTTGTTTCATGTCTGAATTCCAACTTGGTTTATTTATTAATCTCTTAAAAGAAATTATAAATGAAGAAAATAATGAGAATATAGATGAAAGTTTCTATGATGATGCTCTACCTTTTGATATTGAGAAAAAATACGGTAGAGGTGGTATTTGCGTAGTCCATGAAATGGATGATGTCTTTACCTACATTCAAAAATATAAAAATCTTGAAAAGAAGAAAAAGAAGAAGGTTAGTTGGGAAATTGTATTTAGAAAAGATACCCTCAAAGCCTTTGTAGACAATATTGAAAAAATTATCGAAAAAGTAGAAAATGGAGCTACTAAAAATAGTACAGGTTGGATTGTTGCATCCCCTGAACAGATAAAGGAAAATTAATTATGTTAGATAAAATAAAATGCCCAAAATGTGGATCATATAATACCGAATCTCATGCAATCCTTACATGTATCCCACCTATTACTCAATATAAATGTAATGACTGCGATCATTTATTTACGTTACCTAGAGAAGATACAACTGCAGTTGACTTTAACGAAGCAATTTTTACAACTCCAAAACCTGAATGGGCACCAATTGCCAAATATGGTTGGGTGTGTCCCAGGTGTGGAAAGGTAAATTCCCCATTCGTAGATCACTGTGATTGTAAACCAGAAGAAAAGAGCAATTACTACCTTGATTGGTCTTATCATCCAACTACTACAACCCCTCCTTCACGTAATTTCAATTTTACAGCAGATGCTTGTAAAAGCTGTTCCAACAACCCCGCAAATGGTGGAACTGGGTTCTGTAATTGTACTTTAGGAACTATGGGTAAAGTTACTTGTACAGTATTAGATGCTAAAAATTAACTATACGGAAACATATTTTTTCTCCTTTCTGAAGAATCAGCTATGAAGATAGTTGATTCTTCTTTTTATTTATTATATAATATATGAGAAGATAAGGAATGAGGTAAGAAAATAATAAATATGAGAAATGAAAAAATTGTAAATGTGCAGGTAAGTAGACTTGATTTGGTTAATCTTATGATGGCTTGTACAAGTGTTGAGCTTAACGTTGAGGGTAAGTCGAAAGAAAAATGGAGAAATCTTTACAATACTCTTAAAGAACAACTCAATGCATTTGATGCAAAACTTGACGAAGAAGAGAAAGCGTAATAAGAAAATAAAATAAAGAGGAATTAATATGCTTAATCGAACCACTCAATTTGAAAATACTTTTGTTATGTGGGATCCAGATGTTTTTGATACTTCTATGACCTGGAAAGAAGTTGTAGATTGTAAGAAAGAAAAAGGAACTTCACCTGAAGGTTGTGTTGTACTTACTATGGAAGAATATCAAGCAGTTATGGAACTGGTTGATGAAGTTAAGTGGCAAGCATTTGCTGAGGGAATTAAAGAAGGGCAGGGTGATTAAAAAATGCAACTTATTTATGTGATGGTAGGACTTCCCGGGGGCGGTAAAAGCACGGTTGCAGAAACGCTTATGCGTGACAGCATCAATGACTGTGCAGTGGTTTCCTCAGACACGATCAGAAAAGAATTGACGGGGGATGAAAATAACCAAGAGCACAATGAAGAAGTCTTTAAGCTCTACTATAAAACTTTTAAGGGCCACCTTCGTGCGGGACACAATGTTATTCTCGATGCTACTAACATTAATATTAAAGCAAGAAAGCAGATCTTTATGCACTTAAATGAGTACCTTAAAGATACTGAAAATTATAATTTGCATAATCAATCCCGCCAAGACTTTAAAGTCATTGCTTATGTAATATCCACGTCTTTCTGGGAGTGTGTAAGAAGAGATAGTTTTCGTAAAAGATCTGTAGGTGAAGCTGTAATTCGTAAGTTTATGAATAATTTCCAGTTCCCCCAAAAATATGAAGGTTTTGATGAAATTTTCGTTGAAGGTTATGGTGGGGCTGATATGAGGCTTTATGATCAATTTACGGCAGTAGCACTTATGGAAAAGATGGCAGCTTTTGATCAGAAGAATCCTCATCACAAATTTACTCTTCTTAAGCACAGTACTAATCTTGAAACGCTTTGTATGAAAGATCCTGTTATGAAGGTTGCGGGTCTTTGGCATGATGTTGGTAAGCTTTTTACGCAACAGTTTGATGAGAATGGGGTTGCACATTATTACAATCATGATTCTGTGGGCACGTATTTTTTACTTGAGAACTTAAATATTTTTGGTTTGAGTAATTGGGATGATATTTTTGAAGCTCTTTTCTATATTAACTTCCATATGAGAGCCCATAAAGATTTTAGAAATCCCAAGGCTGAAAGAAAATACAGAGCCTTGTTTGGTAATGAAAGATATGAAAAGCTAATTGATTTTGCTAATAAGGATATGATTGCTTCTGGAACGTTTGAAGAACATAAAAATAATTAAGAGGTGAAATATATTATGTATTGGGTTTGGTGGCTTGTTATTGCAACAGTAGCTTTGATGGTAATTGGTTTTATCAGTATGGTAATTATTAATGCTTTTGAAGATAATATTTCCTCTGAAGAGACCGTTACTGTACTGATGTGTATTGCAGGAGTACCTGCTGTTCTTGCTCTTATTGCTTGTATTGTATCAATTATAGTTGGTGGTTGTGGAGAATATAAGCGAGTACATGATCCTATTTACTGGCAAGAATTTTCCACGATGTGTCAAGATGTGATTGATAGTGGTAATGTCGTTACAAATAGAAATATGACTCAAAAAATTATTGAATATAATACATGGCTTGTAGATGCAAGGGCTAGTCAGCAAACTCTTGGTAAATGGAGCCTGTGGCATGATATTGATTTGTCAGGTTTCCAGTATATTGATCTTGGTACTGGCACTGAATTTGATATTTCTTTTGGCAATTAAAAAATGAAAGCTTTTGAATTATTTGTAGACATTAGACAAAAAGTAGAAGTTCGAGCAGAAACTATCGAACAAGCAAAGCAAATAGTAGAACAGCAATTAAATGCACAGTCCAGACAGATAAATGGAGTATGGAATATTGTAGTACCTATAGAAAAGGATAGTTAGAAACATGAATGAAGATAAAGTAAATGTTGTAGCTGATGATATTGAAATTAAAACCGCTCCTGATCTATTAAGTACCGGAACGTATTGCGATTGTTGTGGTAGGTTAGTAGATCATGTAACTACATTGTGTTCTGGGTTAGTTGCAATGTCTTTTGCTTATTGTGATGATTGCATGAAGAAGAATTTGGAGCCCTATAATGTGCTTGTTAGTTATTTTGCAAATACAAAATGGGATGATATTCTTCCTTATTGGCAAAACATTATTAAGGAAAGCTGTAGATTGCATTGTAAGATAGTAGAACAGTTTGAACAAGACTGTATTGATTTTATGGAAAACTGCAAACACTGGAGTGAGAACCCATGGTAGAGAGAAGAATTTTTCCATATAGGGTAACTTGCCCTTTCTGTCATTCTTTTGATACCTTTCGAGCATGCACAGAATTAGGACAACTCAGTACTTCTCCCCATTATCTTTTTCCAACAGGTCGTTATGCTGCTGTATGCATTAAGTGTGATGCAAAATTTTCAAATATGAAATTAGAACTAGAACAAAGTAAGAGCACTGAAAAATACAGACCTATTGCATCTATCCTAAATTATGAGGTACTTGAACTTCCAGATTTTATGCAGGAAATAAAAGATGTTAATATATCAACGTTTTATTGAAATAAAGGGGTAAAATATGAAAGCATGGATTGCACGTTGTGGTAAGTATGAATGTGAAGTTATGAAGGGAGTCTTCTTAGATAAGGAGAAAGCAAACTTCTGGGAAAAACTAAATACAACTTCTGACAAGATGAATACTTCGGGCTGGTTGGAAGAAGTAGAAATTTTAGATGATACAATCAAGCCTACCCAGCTTTATATTAAATATAAGGTACGTTATGATGGTAAAACTTTAGATATTATTTCTTCAGAGCTTACTCAAACACAAGAAAAAAATACTTGTAAATTATGTAATCATAATGAATATAGAGCATTAGCAGGTGATTATGTTTGTGATGTATGTCTTAAATATGAAGAAAGAAATGAAGAACTTATAAAAGATACAGCTGCTAAGCTTATTGCACAGTATAAGATGCTTTATAGAGATGAATCATTAAACCCTGTAGAAATTCAGTTGATGAAAGGTATGATTGGTGAATAGTATGGAACATAAGTATTATAAATTTAATTTTTATGGTGAAGATCATTACATCAGACTTGTAGCTCGTAATTATTCTTATAATAATAGGCTTGCAGTCCAGACTTATGAAGAAGAAGGAGAACCATTTGCAATTCTTACTGTAAATATTGCAGATGAGGAACTTTCTGATGATGCAGCTTATACTGCATTTGTTGACACAAACAACCTTGAAGGCGTTGAGCAGTTTCTTATTTGGAATAAAATTGCAGAACCCACGGGAAGATTTGTACAAAGTGGTTTTTGTAATTACCCTGAATTTGTATTTGATTTGGAGAAATTAGAATGCTTCAATTAAATGATTTTTGTCATATGGAATCAGACTTTCTTCCCTGTGAGTTGCAAGCTATGGATTGTGAAAGTTGCCCAATCTATTTGAATTATTTAGAATATTTAGAAAGTGATGGAGAAGATAAAAATGAGGTTGAAAGAAAAAGTAAATAAGCTAGAACAAGAACTCCATGAAAAATCAAAAATTATTGAATTTCTTTGTAATTATGATAAAGATGATGTAGTAATAACCCAGGAAAGCGAATATACATATGCAACCATTTTTAATATTAACCCCAACCCCAAGAAAACTATTATATATCTTTATGGTGGTAAATTGCAAGAAGTAGATGTAAATTATTTAGCCCATAGAAAGCTTAAAGTTCTAAAAAACATGAAGACAGAAGCTCTTATTGGTATTGTCACACTTAATGGATATAAGCCACTTCTACTAAACAAAGCTACAGGACAGTTAACTGAAATCTCGGATGAGGTAGGTGAAGAACTACTAAAAATTGCAGACGAGAAAAAAGAATCATTTTCCATTGGTAACTCAAATGTAAAGACTGGATTTATGAGTATAGGAGATTAGTATATGTATCATGTAAGAGTAACAAATTTTGAAGAATTGGAAAACACTCTTAATGCTCTTCCAGAGACGGAAGAAGTAGTTACAATCAATACTGCAGGCACTCAAGCTGTAATAACTACAAAAGATAAAAATAGTTATAACGAAGCAGAGAATACTCTTAAAAAGAAACAAAGACTGCTAGAACAAGTAAGTGGGAGAATTCCAAATTATGACTGAAAATAAACAAAGTCTTGGTGATAGAATGAAAGGATATGAAGATTCTTATCGTCTTTATCTCCCAAGAAGATTGCCTGCTATTATTAGATTAGATGGCTGTCATTTCTCTACAGTAACGAGAGGGTTTCAGAAACCTTATGATAAAGTTTTCTCCTATACAATGGCTGATGTACTTCAATATTTAGTAGAGAATATTCAAGGTTGTGTTTTTGGATGGACAGTTTCTGATGAAATTTCTTTACTTCTAAGAAACGACCAAACACTTACTACAGATGCTTGGTATGGAAATAATTTGCAAAAAATTGCAAGTGTAAGTGCTTCTATGGCATCAGCTGCATTTAGAAAGTTCTTCTGGGAGCGTACAAGAGATTTAGATACCGATTATCATTTTCATTATCATGTAATTAATGAACTTTATGGTCCAGGGATGACAGATAAGAATTTAAGTGCTTATAACGAAACAAATGAAAGTATAGTTACATTTGATTCAAGAGTGTTTATTTTACCAAAAGAAGAAGTTTGTAATTATTTTATTTGGCGTCAAAAAGACGGGAGGAGAAATGCAGTCAGTGCTTTAGCACAAACCCTGTATAGCCATAAGGAGTTACAAGGAGTCAGTACTGAAAATCTCATCAATAAGATGAAAGAAGAAAAAAATATTGATTTCATGTCAACCCCACAGTCTTTCAGAAATGGTATTTCTTGTTATGAAGACCATGAAGAAAAACTGCTAAATTATGTGACTCCAATCTTTACCGAAGATAGAGATTTTGTAGAAAAATGGCTCAAAGTAGGTGAAGATTGAGTTCATAAAATTACTCATACATTCACCTCTTTTTTCATATATAGGGAGAGTCAGAACTATTTTGACTCTCCCAACTTTTTTAGAGCTAAATTATGTGAATTTTAATTCACAAAAATTGTATAAATAGATAGATAGATAAAAAAAATTAATAAAAAAGGAGCAATTAAGAAATGGCGGGAAATAATTCCATCCAATTTCTAAGAGGTTTAAGCTCAGCTAGAAAAGCCTCTTCAGATAGTTTGCTCCCCGGCCAACCTTTCTACGAAACAGATACTAATCTGTTATATTGTGGGGGGGGGGGCACAAAGTTAAGTGAAGCCAATCCCATAGGTAGAAAGTACATACACAATTTGATAATTTATTGTAGTGTATCTAATGTTGATTTTTATACTTGTTTCCAACTTATAAATAATATTGCAACTCCGTATACTAGTCTTGCTTCAGTAGAATCTGCACCTTATGATAAAACTGATGGCAGTAACTATGTAACAGCTTATGGTAAGTATGTAAGCTGGGGATATTCAGCAGATAGTGTTCATGAAACTAACATTATTGGAATATACCCTGCTGGCAATAGTTTAAACTATACAGGCGTAAAAAAAGTAGATACTGCTAGTGAGGGTGGAAAACAATATGAAACCACAACCGGTACTTTTATGAGCGTAGTATTTGGTAACTTAACAACAGTCCAGGATTGTGTTGTTGCAATATAAAGAAAAATAAATAAAATAAAGGAGTCTCTCTTTCCATGAAATTATTCAAATTTTACGGGGGGGGGGGCAATAAGTTTATATAAGAGTTCAACCTCCCCTAATGTTAATTACAACTTAGAGGAGGTTTTTTAATCATGGCAGGTAATAATGCTATTCAATTTTTAAGGGGTAACTCAACCGCAAGAAGGGCAAGTAACCAATCACTGGAAGCAGGTCAACCCTTCTATGAAACTGATACCAATTTACTTTATGTGGGCGGAGAATCAGGTACGGCTCTAAATACTGCAGTACCCGTCGGTGGAATTAGTCTCTATAGGCATGATATTTCAATAGTGGCACAGGGTGTATCAGGCTTATCGGCTGGATGTACGATAAGATTGACGGTCTATAATGACAGTTCTTCAGAATATAGTGAAGATGACATTACAGGTAAATATGCTGTTACAGGTAGCGCAGTAGTGCTTTATCCTATGGGACCCGGTGGTAGTGGTAGTGGTACTGACACCGCAGGTTATTACTACTTTGATGTACTTACCGCTGATTTTGGCAAAGGAATAAAGAAACAGGACCTCAATCTTACTGCAGTTTTTACCCCCTACTTTATAGCGATATCAGGTTCGGTTACTTTTACTGCACGTCCCACCTTTCCAGAGCTAAAAACTGTACCGATATTAACGGTTACTAGTCCTGCACCTAAAATATCATTTACAGATAATGTAACAAAAATTTTATGATTTGTTTTTCAAAGATCAACTATGAAAAATAGTTGATCTTTCTTTTTATCTATATTATAATTAGGTATAGAAAATATAAATGCTGAGGTATGGTATTATGTGCAACGGTGACACAACAAAGGTGGAATATCTTTTCTGGGAACCTGGCGGTACTAGAGAAGAAGGTTATTTAGATGTACCTGCTTATTTTACGACTAAACAAGTTGCTGAATATGTCCATAATGAGTTTGACCGTTGGGTAAGATCGAGGTACAATGAAGAAGTAGACGATTTTGACGGTTACATGGAAAAATGCTACTACGATTATTATGTTTGTAGATAAAAATATAAGGGGTGAAGTATGAATAAATTTAACTTAACAGATGAAGAGATTAATTGCTTAAAAGCAACTGCGGAAATTCTTTCCAGATTTACTTCCGATGATGATTCCACACTCAATGAAATCATCAACTCAAAGGGTTTTTATTATGATAATAAGTATAATGAGCTCTGGGAAGCAATGAGAGAATATCTCTGTTTTCATAATGCTTTAAATGACATGGGTGAAATCATTGGGGTATTGGCAAATGAAATGCGAGAAAATACTAATACTGAACTCAAAGAAGAATCAGAAGTAGAAGAAAAAATCACTCTAAAATCTCTTGAAGGCCATCACATCTTGCAGGGTGTTGAGCTTGGTAAGGTTCAAAGAGAAGAATGGGGTTGGAATTATGGTGAATGTAATTATGTTAAATTCACATTAGACGGTAAACATTATATGGCAGTTGAAAATCCCAGTGATGGCTATAGAAGCTATTGTGAAGAGGTTAAGGTTGTAAAAGAACCCTGTAGAACTCTTTTACCTAATATTAAGGTAAATGTAAAATATCTTGATGAGAAGGGGGATAACTTCTGGAACGAGGATTGTGATATTATCCAAGTTTTTGATGTTAAGAATAATAAGATGATTCTTGAAGTGGGTACTGAAAATGTGGGGGATTGGTATCCTGGTTGTGTTTTCCATTATTACCCTGAAAACATGTATTGCAATGAAGGGCGCTAAATTAATTGGGGAACTTTATTTTATGAAAGACGACTATTCTGAGTACTATAAGCAAATTCGTACAAATGCAGAAAATAACTGGCCTAATTGGAAAAAGGAAGCTTACAATAAGAATTTTGCAACCTCAAAACATGCAAGAAAATTTGAAGTAAGCGAAGCAGAAGTTAAGAAATATGATTTAGGCGGTCTTGCCAAAAACGATATCACTTTTAATAATAAGGATGTTGAGTTTTGGGAAGGCACCTATAACGATATGATAGGATAAATTAAAGAATGTTTATGTTATTTATATTTTTATTTCCAGTATTTTTTCTAACTGTAGGAATCCTAATTTGGTCTCTCCCCGTTAAAAAGAAGAATAGGGGTAATTCAATTATTAATAATATGTTTTATGCGGAAACAAAAGATGAGTGTAGAACAGTTGCTGAAGTTTATGAGACCGTAAAAGATATAAAAGCAAACGGTGGAGAATATCTTAATAATAAGAGGTAAGTAAGAATGAATAGTAATAATAAAAAGCAACTAACTGAAGACGAGCAATTAGAATTAGATTTTGAGCGTGCATTAAAATTTCTTCCTCATATAACTATTCTTCCTAAAGAATGGGACGTTCCAGAAGATGACATTTATGATGAGGTCTATGGGGACGATGACGACGACGAGGTGGAGGACTAACCAATGCAAAAATGGGATATATACTTAGCAAAGGTAAGATTTGAAGAAAACCGCCGCAGATATAAAAGAAGGCCTGTACTTATTCTAGACCCCTCTACGGTACTGGTTTTATCTTTCAAAATAACCTCTCATGAACCTCGTACAAACTTTCCAGGAGAGTATCAAATTATTCAATGGAGAGAAGCAGGGCTGCTCAGACCTTCTGTAATCAGATGTTCTCAAATTATTGATTTATCTCATAGAGACATTAGAAGGTACTTAGGCAAACTGCAGCCAGAGGATATCAGAGGAATACAAGAGATTGTAAGAAGAGAGCTGCCTGAATACTCTCACTTAGTAGAGAAATTCATTCCAGATGATGATCCAATGTTTGATAGAAGTATATTTTAATTTTTAAGAGGTGAATCTTGAATAAAATCAAATTTGCAGTCCTTGATATGATTGAAGGCCTTAAAATCATTGAAGCAGATAATATTAAATGGGCAACTCTTTGTTCTTATCTTCATGAAGATTATCTTGATTATGAGCATCCCACTAACCTTGAAGATGTTTGGATGTTAGAGGATGATGCTTATGAATATGTTGAAGATGATGAAAATGCTTATTGTAAATACTTAAATAAATATAGTACTCCATTTTTTGATAATTTATCTAGTACTATAGGAAACTGCGTACTTTTTAGACCAAATAAAAAATTTGGATATAAGGGAAATTTTAACAATATTGAATCCTTAACAGAAAAGGATATTGAAAAAATAAGGGAAAAAATAAATGAGATTGAGAGTAATAGATGAAGAACTACTATTTGAAGCAACCTGGAGAAACCAAGCAAACCTTCAAAGACATTTTGAAAAACAAGTAATGAAGGAAGGTGAAAAATTTAACCCAGATGATCCTAAATTTGCTTCAAATATGACACTTGATGATTATAAAGCAGAGGCTGAAAAGCTTTCTATTGCAGAAGCAGATAGATCGGTTTATCAAACTTATACTCATGATATTGAAGGTAATGAATTTACAATCCCTAGAAGATCTCCAAACCTTGCTTCTAATGTTATAGGGTGGGAACTTCTTCCTCAACCTGGAAGAGAAGGAAGAATGCCTAGAAAGATTAAGGTCTCTAAATATATCAACCCTAAATTTTTTCCTCCCGAAGCTAAGGGAACTGGCAGATATAGAGCGGCTGTATTTTATGTAGATGAACCGGCTGAAGATAACATTATAAGCTTTTTTATCATTAGAGATGATAAATTTAAGAATCTTTTTAGATATCAATGGAAAGATGAATTACCTGAAAATAGAGAGGAAGAATAAAACCACTATTGTTTTAGTTGATCTCTTTCTTTGTTTATTATATAATATCTATAGAAATGAAGGTGAGGTGAATATATGATCAAGTTTGAAGTTGGTAAGATTTACAGATGCAGCGGTGTTTTCGGCGACCGTGAAATGTTTAAAGTACTTAAGAGGAACGATAAGAATCTTTGGACAATTTTTGTTACAGAAGATGGTCGCGAATATAGTCTTGATTTCACTTATAGAAAGATTAAAACTACAGACTGGTTACATGAAGATGAAAATTATGAATATGTCACCTTCCCGGTTGGTATTCCTGGACTTAACTTCAACGCAAAAGATGTAGTTGATAATTACGAAGAAATTGTAGAAAACACAAAGAAAAAGAATGAGCAAAGGAAAGCAGATACGTTAGCAAGACTTACAGAACAAGCAGAAGAATTGAGGGTCTTCCTTAAAGAAAATAATATTACACTTGAGTTTGCAGAAAAAATTGCAAGCGGGATGTGCATGTTTGGAAGTGATGTTGTTAGAATGGTGCGTGAAGATTTAAATAATTAATTTTTAGCTTACACTTAGTTCTTTTTTCATATTTTTCTCCTTTTAACAGTGGTTGCAAGAAATTGCAGCCACTTCTTTTTTACTGATTTGAGATTTCAAATTTTTTAAGGAAAGCTAAATTTGATGACAAATAAATAAAAATGCGCATAAAATTTTTTGTCAAAACTAAAATAACAAATAAATAGGAGTCTTTCCTTCTTATGAATAAAAATATAAGATTTTATGAGGGGGGGGGGCATATAATTTAAAGTCAACCTCTCCCCTGGAAGCTCTCCATTCTAAGGGAGGGGTTCTTTAATTATGGCTGGTAACAATTCAATTCAAATATTAAGAGGATCAGGTCATTCCTCATCAGCTCAACTCTTACCAGGCCAGCCTTACTATGATTATTTTAATAATCAATTATACATAGGTGGCTCTGTTAATACCCCTATAAACCAAGCAAAGGCAGTAGGCGGTGGAGGATCAGGGGGTGTAACTTCAGTAAATAACAAGACCGGGGCTGTTACTCTAACAAAATCGGATTTAGGTCTTTCTAACGTGATTAATGAGCGACAATACAGTGCCTCTAATCCTCCCCCTTCGGTCTGGGAAACAGGAAAGAGTGGCAGAATTGCTTTAGATAGAAGCGAGACATATACAAAAACCTTTGATTCATCCTACAGAGTTATGTTTGTAACAGTTACGGATGATACGGGTGCCACAGGCCAGGACGACGCAGATGTAACAGTATCAATACTCAAAGGCTCATCTACTGCATATACATTTACGAGATCCCTTACAGAAGGTCATGTTAATTCTTTTAGTTTCTGCGTGATTATATGCCCCATCTCAGATGATTCTGTCTTTAATACAAATAATGTTAGAAATATTTCGACTGCTTTTATAGTGCATCCAGAGGGACTTAACACTGTTCTGAAGCATATGGACTTGTTTGGGAACACTGGTAATTTTACAATTAAAATAACTGGAAGTACTATGGGTCAAGAACAATACATATATGTTACCTATAATGCTTTGCACCTGTTATAAAATAAATATTAAAGCTTGAAAGATCAACTATGAAAATTAGTTGATCTTTTCCTTTATTTATTATATAATATTAACAGAAAATGTAGGTACAGTGAATAAATATGAGATGCAGCCATAAAAGGTATTTTATTAGTTATGAAAAAGAAGGAATGGTTACAGGTTATTTTGGAAGAGAATATGGTAGAGCAAGCACACTAAACATTGCAAAGCAAGTTGTTTCCAATTGTAAAAGAAACATTCCTGAAGCTTATAATATTAAGATTTGGGATGTAGATACTGACCCAGATAAAGCTGTTTGTGTTTTTATAGCAGAGGAAAGAAAATGAAGCTTTCAAATAATATTAAGAAGATTTTCAAGCTTTTTCAACGCTTTAACAAGCAGATCTATCTTGTAGGTGGTTGTGTAAGAGATATTATTATGGGGAATACTCCTCACGATTTTGATTTTACTACAGATGCAACTCCTGATGAGATGAAGAAGATTGCTGCTTCTGCAAATATTGAAATCATTCCTACAGGTGAAAAATATGGTACTCTTACTTTTCATGTTGATAAGGAATTTTACGAGATCACAACTTTTCGAGTTGACGGAAACTATAGTTGTGGAAGAAGACCTGATGAGGTTACTTTCTCTAAGAGGCTTGAAGACGATCTCTGCAGAAGAGATTTTACTTTTAATGCTATGTGCTTTGCCTTTGATGAAAAGACAAATGGTGTGAAGTTAATTGATCTCTATAATGGTAGAGAAGATATTAAGAACGGTGTTGTAAGAACAATTGGAAGAGCAGAAGATAGATTTGCTGAAGATGCTTTGAGAATGCTGAGAGCACTTAGGTTTGCCTACAGGTTTGATTTTCAACTTTCAGTAGACATTAAAAGAGCAATTGCTACACAAGTAAATCTTCTTGACAATGTTTCGATGGAAAGAATTAGAGAAGAACTTTTTCAAATTCTAAAATCTTATAAATATAATGAAAGTAATGAAAAGGTTCTTGGTGTAGTTCTTAATAAAATTCTGGGAAATAACCAAATTGATTTTGTAAGTGATTTTGAAGATGTTTGGGTAGAAACCAAAATTCTTTATTGCCTTAATTTCAAACTAAATAGAAATGAGATTAATGATAAGTTAATTGAACTTAAATGTAGCAACAAATTTATTAAAGATTCTCTTACTATTTATGATTGCTATAAATACCTTGAACAAAATAAGAAGCAGGATCTTGAATATTCTTTGAAATGGTGCCTTAACAAGTGTAATAAAAATTTTGAACTTCTTAAACAATCTCTTATTTTGTTTATTAATAACAACTGCGAATTTCTTTTTGATTTTGAAGATATTCTTGAAATTGCTAAAAATATCCTTGAAAACAATAAACCCATTACACTTGCAGACCTTGCAATTAATGGAGATGATTTGAAAAATCAAGGATTCAAAGGAAAGCAAATTGGAGAAATTCTTCAAAGCCTTCAAATTATGGCTTGGAAAGAACCTGACAAGAATAACCAGGAACAAATTGAAAAATGGATCAAATTAAATTATATCCACTAACCCGCTCTTTTCCCGCAAATACTCAACTACCTACAAACTAAAAATGATATCCAGAGGCGAGTCTCGCATATTTTGGTGACTTGCCTCTTTTACTCTCTAAAACGTTGTCCCTATTGACTATTTCCCCACACCTTAAAAACCAACCAAACCCTCTTAAACCCTGCTAATCTTTACAACATGGTTTGGGGTATTTATAAAAAGGGGAAAAGGAAAAGAATTAATGTCTTTACTAATAATCAAATTGCTAAATTAACTAGGAATAAACAATAAAATAAAAAACACCTTTGTAAAAATAAAAGAGTATGGGTATAAAAAGTGCTTTTGAGGCTAAAAAAGAAAAAGCACTTTTTATATTACCAATTACTTCTTTCATATACTCTCATATATATATATATATTCGATAGATATATATTATAGATATCTGGATATATATAATATATAGATATATACGACGTTATGCTAACATTTTCGTACGAACATTTATGTCGAAAATTTTTAGTATAAATTTATGTCTAAAAATTGTGTATAGAACTTTGGAGTAAAAAAAAAATGAAAGGTTACACACTTGCAGAATTAAAAAAGAAATACGCCGAAATGAGCAAAAAGAAAGGTTATAGAGGTTGGTACGAAGCAACTAAAGAAAATGCAGGTAATGTACCTCTCAATAATGCTATTTTTAATATGGCAATGGGCAGTGCCAAATCAGTAAACATGGCCCAAGTAAATGCAGATAATTTTATTGGGGATGCCCCCGCAACAGCTGATGGAGGAGTTGGAATGGTAGGAATGGCAGAAAGTATGAAAATGCAAGAATCTGTAAACGTTGAGAAACTTACATCCGCAATTAAAAGTTTAGGTAGTCTTTCAACTCTTACAGCAGAAGATTGGATTGCATTAAGAGATGATCCCAAATTAGATAAAGCAAAAGACGATCTTTGGATGTATGGAAATGAAGTTCAAGCCCTAATGTCTTTTGTTCTTGACTTAAACGAAGCTGAAGCTATTTTGAATAATAGACGCGGAGTGATAGGGATTGGAGTACAACAAACCCTTAAAAAATTAAAAGATATGGAATCTGATTATTCAGAAGATTTTAATGAAGGTTTCAATGGTGACGAACATGCCCTTATTGAAAAGATTAGTGCCCTTAAAGATGGCGAGATTTTAAGGTTAAAAAATTTCCATAATGATGCTAGCCTAGAAGAACCATTAGATATGTGTATAAAGAAAAATTCCAAATTCCCTGGTAGATACATACTTTGGAATGAAGGTAAAAATAGTGGTGAAAAACTCAATGTTATAAACTTTTCATCTCTAAACAACGCTGTTGAATGGGCAAAGCAAACAGATGAATTTTTGACAGAATCAAAAAGGAAGTAAAATAAAATGGATTATATTGAATTAGAATATACAGACCTACCTGTTACTTTTGATTACGGCCCAATGGATTGGGAAACAGGTTATGGCACTAAAGAATTTGATAGAGATGTAAGCTATACTTATAAGATAGATAAAAATTCAGTTGAAGAAGTAATCCTAGATCTTATTCCCGAAGATGAATATAATGAAATTGTAAAAAAAGATTTCACTTCTTTTGATCCTGTAGATGAAACTAATAGAGCTTATGAATATATAGAAGCCAATTTTGATAGTTTATTTAAGCGCTTTGAAGATGAGATTTTAGATTACTTTGAGCAAGACGCTTCAGAAGAGGCAGCTCGAACCATTGATCCTGATGATTACGAATATAATCCTTTTGATGAGGGTTTAGAAATGAATGAAAATGTAAGTAACGAATGGAGTAAAGACCTCCAAAATAAATTGAATTTTCTAAAAAACCATAAAACACATGAAGGTAAATTCTCCAAAGATGTTAAGGTCTGGGATTTAGATCTTACACCTGAACAGGAAGATTATTTTTATGATTTCCTTGAGAGTGGTTTTCTTGAATGTTTCTGGGACGAAAATAAAGATTTAGCTAAAGATATTTACCAAGAAGGTAGATCAATGGGTCACTTAGTTCTTGCTAAAGAGTATGATGAAGATACGCCCAGAGAATATGATCCATTTGCTTTTAGATATGACACTCTTGATGATGCATTTGAAGCTTGGGTTGGAGATGAATATAATCTTTATCCTGAAGAATATAATGATGATGAAGAGTTTATGGATAAAGTAAAAGCAGAATTTACAGAATGGTTTAATGATGCCTATGATACAGTTGTTGATTTTGATGATAGAGCAGAAAAGCTTGTAGAATTATTTAAGCAAAACCTTGATGATTTTATAGAACAAGAAAAAGCGCCCTCAGATGATCTTACAGAAACAATGTTTTCAGAAGTAGAAGATATTGAAGAACCAGAATTAGATGATCTTAATGAGTATGATGAGATAGATGAGTCTTATTTTGATGAAGGTGAGGAAACAAGCGAATACACGGTCGAGGATGAGCATGGTTCCGTTCTTTACAGATCTGAAGATAAATTTGATGCTATTGATTGGGCAGAAGAGAATTTCTTATATGAAGAGCCCAAATTAATCCGTAAGCACACCTATTCAAAATTTGTTGATGAAGATGAACTTGATAGTGAAGTTATTTGGACTGCAAGTGACTACGAGCATGACGATTTTGAAGAGTGCTATGATGATGCATCAGATGAACTTCCCGAAATGGAAGAAGATTTAGATTACAATCCAGATTTTGATGATGATTTTGCAGGTCACCATTACACATCATATGATCTTTATAAAGCACAGCAGGAATTCAGCGATGAAGAAGCTTTTGAAGATAGAGATCCAGATCGTTATGATGACAAGCATGCAAAAGAATGGATGAAAAAACATCCCCATGGTTGGTACAATTCCGAATCAGATTATGGAATTGGAGATGAAGATCTAGATGAGGCCCTTCTAGAAAAGATCAGCCTTGATTACAATAAATATAAACTCCCCCATGATGTAGTTGATTTTATTGTAAAAACAGCAGAAAAAGATATTGATGAAAGACTTTACTTTAACGACCATGATTGGTCAAGCATGGATAGTTCTGAGACTTCAGATTGGGTAATGGATAGAATAGAAATTCAATTCCCAGGTTGGAAATGGACTGATGAAAACATGAGCTATGTTGAAGCTATTGTTGATGATGTCATGGATTATTTCTTAAAAAAAGATACCAGTATTGATGAATCATTGATTGATGGGTTTAATTACGAGGCCTACTATTCTATAAGAGACAAACATGGTTGGGCTATTGGAGCTGAAGAGGATAAAAAAGCAGCGATAAAACAGGCCCAAAATGATCCACGTGCCGAAAAAGTTGTATTTATTAACCTTCCGAACAAGGCAGAAGTTGTATGGGAAAGAAAAAATAGTAAATTAAAAGAAGCTACAATGTCAGACCTGGATATTGAGATTCAAGAAACAGGTTATGACGAACTCATAGATAAAATTCAACGCAATATTGATGATCTAGAAAGAGAAGAAAAGTTTTTAATTAGACAAGCACCTAGAGAAATAGGTAAAGGTGGAAATTTTGATTCTCAAGAAGAGATAGACAGTGCATTAGCAGCAACTCAAAGAGAGTTAGAAAGAGAAAGAGCAAAACTTGCTATTGTAAGAGGGCAACAGAATGGCTAAGAAGGAATTTAAGCATAAACTAAGTGAAGCAGTGGAAAAAATGTCATATGATGTTCTTCCAGAAGCCAAACCAGAAGATTTTGAAATAACTACAGTAGCTGCAGTTTCCGAACCTTTTGCAGATGCAAGAGCTAGGAATAAAGCTGCAAAAGAAAAATTTAAGAAAATGATAGATATAAGAACCAAACAAGCAAAAGAAACGCTTGGGCTTGATAATCAATTAAAAGAAAGACAGGCCAATGGTAATGGTAAATTAGTTGAATCTGCTGGTACAGATGATGACATTATGGAAGCATTTAGATCAACAAAATGGGTAGCTCAAGATAAGACGAATGATGTACTTAGTGATGAATTACAATCATTAAATGTTTATAACGAGCGTTGTTATATAACTGCAACAAATTTACTTTACCAACGTTTTAATGAAGCATTCAAAGAAGCTTCAACAGCCTATAAGAGAGACTATGCAGTTATAACAGATGGAACAGCCCCTGCTAAAATTTCTCTTGATGAGAGTTTATTTGAAGCTATTGAAAATAAAAAACCAGTTAATAATAATAAAAAATTAACAGAAGCAAAAACCATTACAGATGCAAGAGAATATAAGCCCTGGCAAGGTGCAGTTACTACCTATGAAAAAATCCAGGAAGCAGGTAAATTAGATGATTTTTATGCTCTACTTGATGAAGCTTATCCATCAGGTATTGATAGTCAAGCACTAAATGATCTTCTTTGGTTTGATGCTAATTGGGTATATGAAATGCTTGGTATGGAGGTTGAGGAATGAAATTTATAAAAGAAGCTATTGAATTTCCAAGCTCAAAAAATAAAGTAAAAGAGTGTGTTCATCCTCTCAGAGAAGAAAAAAGAATTTCCAGAAAATGGGGTCACACCTGGTACTTTGATGATAATTACGATATCGTAAAAGTAAAAGCCAAAGATGGTACCGTATTACGCAGAGGCGAACCATTTGAAGCTGAAAACGGAGATAAATTAGTAATAAATGGGTTTGATCCAGATACCAACACTGTTTATGTAGTAGAGGCAGATGATTACGATCCTAATTTTGATGGTGGTGCTGATTATGCAGTTGAAGACATTGTAAAGATTTTCAAATATTGGGATAAACAAGTCTCAAATCCTACAAGTGGTGAAGACTTAAAAGAAGCTAAAATAAACACTATTAGAAGATGGGGTCACACCTGGTACTTTGATGAAGCTGGAGATATAGAAAAAGTAAAAACTAAAGACGGTACTATATTAGAAAAAGAAGAAACATTTGCAGATGATAGAGGTAATGTTTATCATATAGATGGTTTTGATCCAGAAACCAACACAGTTTTTGTTTTTACTGAAGACTCAGGAAGTGATTCAGATTATGCAGTTGAAGATATTTTAAGTGTAATTAAAGAAGCTAACCCAATGCCAAGTAAAGATCCAGCACAAGGATATGTTATAGATTTTCCTAAAGATGTATTAAATGATCTTCCTGGATTCCCTGAAGACATGCATTGGTATGCTAATAGATATGCTCTTGATTTTAAGACTTCCGATTCCTCAAGTTACTACACAGTAACAGGTACAAAAGAAGATGTAGATAGGTTCATTAGAGATTTTGATCTCGGTAATTTTGTTGAATCACTCAACCAAAATAAAGGTTCAAAGCTTAATGAAGAAACAGAACATGCCATCTATAGAGTTACCTATGTAGTAGATAAAGATGCAAATATTTTTAGTGCCGTAATGATTAATGCTCGCGGCGAAGCTGATGCACAATCAGTTTTCTTAAAGAAATTCCCCGGTGTAGAAATTCTTGGTATTGTAAAATTAGATGATATAGAAGTAGAAACTAATAAAAAGAAGGGAATGAGTCTTATCGAGGATCTTGAAGTAGGTGAACTCGAACATGAAGAAGCTGAGGAAGGAAACAATCCTGAACCTCCCGTTGCTGGTGAAGAAAGTGCAGCAGCTTCATTAATTAATTCCTTAATTAGAGACGAATGGTTAGCTATTGAACAGTATAATAGTGCAATGGTTAATTTAAAAGAATATGGTGTGGACGAAAAAATAATTGAAGTTCTCAACCACATTATGTTTGATGAAAATACACATGTAGGAAATCTTCAAGAAGTTCTTGCATTACTTGCTCCAGCAACTAATAAAATAGAAAAGGGTAATGAGCAGGCAGAACAAATTCTCAATACTGAAGATACCAAAAGTGGAGATGATGAAGAATGAGATATAATAGAAAATTAAACGAAATGTCCAGACCAGCAGGAATAAAAAATATTCCTTTACAAAAATATGGATTTGTAAGAGTACCTGAAGAGGATTTTTCAGATGATGGTACAAGATTTACAGTATATGCATATGATCCTGAAGGTAAAGGTGATAGAACATTCCTTATGTCTAAGGCTACATATAATGGAGAAGCATTCCTTTCCGTTTACTATACTCTTCCCGGTACTCAAACTACCCAATATATAGATGATCTCAATGGTGTTCCTATTGATGAAGCTATTAAAGGGTTAGATGATCTTGTTAAAAAGATTAAGGAAGCCCAAGAAAAAGTTACCAGTTTCACAGCACAAACCCTTACAGATGAGGACATTGAAAAATTCTCGGATGAAGTTGCTGAGAAAGTTACAGGTAATAGTGGTGCTTGGAGGGTAGCTGAAGAAGTTCTTAAACAACATGGCTTCGATGAAGATCAATTAGAATCCTCAATCGCTATGAAGTATAGGAAGGCATGGGAAGCAAAAGTTAAAGATAAATATACAAAATCTCTTAGTAAAGACAAAATTAGAGCCATAGCTGCAGATCTTTTAAGAAAGGCTATTTCAAGCTACCATCAAACATACGATATTGACAAAGCAATTGAAGGTGCCTGGGCAAGTATCTCTGATAAGGATGGTTATATCTCAATTGGTGATCTTGATGATGCAACCGTTAAGAGAATGAGAGACTGGGCTAAACGTAAATTGACATCAGCAGATGACTTTGAATGATAGGAGAAAATACAATGGAATATCTTGAAATAGGTGCAAGACGCGATGCTTACAGTGTAGATGATATTATTAAAAGAACACTTACTGTTGGCGAATTAATTGAAATTCTTGAAGAATATGAAGACGACACTCCTGTTGTTCTTTCTCACGATGGTGGTTACACCTATGGTGCACTCCATGAAGGTCGTATCACTTTAGAAGAGACAGATGAAGAGTTAAATGAAGATTGCGAAGAAGAAGAAATCAAAGCAGATGATTTATTTGACGAATCTTGGAATGATGATAGATGTATGGAAAGAGATTGGGAACTTGCAGATGATGATAAAAAAGCAACCAAGCTTAAAGAATACATTGTAGACCATGATGATAGTCTTCCTGAAGATGAAGACAATGAATTATTTGTATATCAATGGTATTGGGGCTGGCCCGATAAAGATTATCAATGGTTCCTTGATAACACTACTGAAGAAGAGCGTAAGCGTGCATATGAGTACTTCAAAAAAGAAGGTATGTCTTTCTATGATAAATTTACCTGGTTTAGTACTGGTAAACGCTATGGAGAGGGCCTAGATGAAGAGTGTCTCCATTGTGAAGAAGATGATGAAGATGACGATCTTGAGTGTGATGATGACTTTGGTGATCATGAAAATTCTTACGATGTAGATGAAGCATATTCATTCAAAGGCCTCAATGATAACTTCGGCGGTAAAACATTAGCAGAAAGTCTTCGTCCAAGAGCACTTAAAAGAAAAAGAAAGTAACGTTTTGGAGGTAACTAAATGTTACTACAAAAAGAAAGAATAAAAAGACCTGTTAGAAGAACTCCAGTAAGAGAATCAATGGAAGATAGATTATACTTAACTAAAAAGAAATCTCCATTGAGAGAAGATGATGATGTTATTATAGACTTTGATGATGATATAGATGGAATTGAGCTTGAAGGAGATGGCTATCAACCTAAGGAGGATAAACTCAATATTCCTTCTCATGGTTCTAATATAAGACACTCATCAGATGATATTCAATCGATTCTAATTGAGATTAATGACAGGTTAGCAAACATAGAAAATATGTTAAGAAAGGGAAATGGTAATAGTAATAGCCAAAAAGTAACTGTTACTACTCAACAAACAACAGAACCGGTAAATGAATCTTTAGTAAATGGGGATATTATGAGTAGATTAAGACCTCCAAAGAATGTTGTTCCTGAAGGTTCTATGCTAGGGGAAATTCAAACCGTACTGGCCCAACAAGCAAGTATGAGTGGTGATAATTCTCAAGCAGCTGGAGCAAACGATGTTTCTGGAGTTTGCACACTTCCCAACTCAGCATACGATGATGAAGTTCCCGATATTGAAATCTAAGGGGAGGAACAAAAATGTTAGACAGGTTTATAAATTATAAACTAACACCTGCCGATTATGTCCCAAATAATGTACATTTTACAAATAAGCAGCCTCCTAAGCCAAGACCTCCCCTTGTAGCTTACGACAAGCAGGGAAGAGAAATTGGCTTTACCTGGAATTATGGTGATTCAATTTATCTAGAATTTAGAACAACTGGAAATGTCAGTTATGATCCCGGAGAGTCAGGATCTCCTTTTGGGTTTATAGAAGATGCAGAAGCTTATTTTAATAGTGAAACACCAAATTATTGGCCCAAACATGACGATAATGGAATAATGTTAATAGGTAATTCAGATCCAACATCATATGTAGACGGTACATGTCAAAATAACTGTTGTTGCTGTGGTTGCGGTGATAATAGTAGTAGTGGTACAGAAGGCAGTGATGGAGACAGTAGTTCAGAAACTGAAGACCCTAATAAAAACAAAAAGATGTTCCAAATTCTAGTCTATAATTTCAGATACGATGTTGTAGCATGGTGCGAAGTTCCAGCAGCTACTGAAGTAAGAGTATTAGTAGACAGTTTTTATCCTCATGGTTTAGTAAAAGGTGTATATACCCTTGAGTTAAACTTAATTGATAAAAATGCAGGTATTAGAAATACTCTTATAGATAAAAAAGATTGTATGTTATTTATAAATTAAAGGGAGATAATAGTAAAATGAAACTTGATTTAAAAACAACAATTACGGCTTACCCTAAAATATCTCCCAGTATACTGACTGGTTATGTAACAGAAGCACCTATTGATGGTAAGACATATGCAAGAAGAGATGCTAAATGGGTTGAAATAAGACCAGCTGATTTAATGCTCTATTACGGTGCTAGTAAAAATAGTGTAATGACTATAGATGGTTTATTATCACTTACAAGACAAAAACTTGATTATAAATCACAAGCAGTTAATATTAGTTTTGAATCTACAGCAACTCAGAAGGAAGGGGGTAGTTACCTTTGGTTCTGTTGTTCGGCTCCTATAGTTTCTATTCTGCAGGCAGATGTTGCAAATATTTGTATTGATTATAAATTAGTAAATAAAATAATAGTTGCAAAAGATAACAGTACTGGAAGTGCAGTAGTTTACTGTTATAGAACCAACACACCACAACTACCCTATAAATGGCATTTCACCATCAATATTGATATAGATGAAGTAATCTCAGATAAGGATTGTCCCCTTATTGGTGATATGTTACCAACAGCTCCTGGTTATCCCGTTACTCCAGCACCTACAGGTACCATACCTCCAATCAGCCCTACAGGTGGTCTATTTCCAGATATAGGTATTCCAAGGGGGTAATATAAATGAGATTTGCGGGTATCTTAGAAGCAGGTAGAGTTGATGGAATACTGGTAGAATCGCAATATGTTCAGGGTACCTACATAGTTGTAAAAGACATCCCTGCTCGAACAGACTTGGAACTTAATTTTGGTGTTTTAACTTTTGGTACAGTTTGCTATGTTCAGAGCGAAAATAAAGAATATAGATGGGTACCAAACAATAAAAACTATAAAGTACCAAGTAATGAAGATGATAATTCTTACCTAAAAGAAGGGCACTGGGAATATATAGGTACAGGCATAACTACTCAGTACTTCAAAGACGATTACATTTACGGATTACAATCAAAAGATGGTAAAGAAGCTACCTGGGTAAAAATTGATGCTAAATACATAAAACAACTTCTTAAAGATAACGATTTAGACTTAGAGGAACTAAATACTCGAGTAGAAAATCTAGAAGATAATGTAGAAAACATTAAAGAAGAAGTTGATAAAAATACAGATACTGTTAATCAATATACAAATACTGTAAAAAACCTAGAAAATAAATTCAAAGATGTGCAGACAGATTTTGATGATTTAAGAGACGATGTAACTCAAACTAATCAAAGAATAAATGATCTGGACGATAAATTAAATTCTTCAATAAATGATCTTAATACCTCTATTGATAATATTAAAACAAGCCCTGTAGGTAGTTTTAAAGGTAATGATTTAGTATATGGGGAAGATTGGGCTCAAACCATTGAAGAAAATATTGAAATTCCTTACGCTACAGAAGAGAGAGTGGGTGGTATTACCGCAGCACCTCCTGATAAGAACCCAGAAGTTCTTAACGAACCCGGCAAATCAGGATGGATAAGATATTTTGTAAGTGTAGGTAAAGAAGAAAATGAAGCTCAAAACCCAAACCTTCATTATGGTTATATAGATGTAAACCCAAGCGAAGCAGTACTTGATGTAGAAATACTAAAAAGAACCCTTAAAGATAATCCAGAAGTTATCGAGGAAACTATCACTCCTGTAATTACTGAAGTAAATGGTAATACAGAAGGGTGGTGGGAAAAGGAGTAAACTATGGCAAAGATAATAGCATCACTTATACTTAGATTCGGTACTACTGAGCAATGGGAATCAATTGAAAATGTAGAAGGAAGAGTATTACAGCAGGGCGAATTAGGTTACGATTCAGATTTGCATGTACTTAAAATAGGTGATGGTGTATCTAAATGGTCAGAATTACCTATTGTAAATTATGCAGAGTTTGATAAAAAATTTGTTTCAAAAATAGAGGAAGGTACAGAGGACGGTACCTTCAAATACATGACAGAGGCTGAAGGCGAGCCTAAAGAAACTGTAGTAAAAGTTCATGGTCTAAAATCTGCAGCTTATACAGATGTAAGTGACTATGCAACGGCTGAACAAGGAAGTAAAGCAGATTCAGCTATTCAAAAAGTTACAATTGGTGACAAAGACTTTACTAACGATGGGGAAGGTAATGTTTCTCTTACTGTAGAAGAAGTAAGAGAAATTCTTGATGTTTATACTAAATCGGAAGTTGATGTCCAGATTGAAAAACATAATACATCATCCGAAGCTCATGCGGATATTAGAAAATTAATATCAGATGAAGAAGCCACAAGAGAAAAAGAAGATAATGAATTAAGTAAAAGATTAGATAGTATAGAGCAAGCAGAAACTGAAGGCGTTGCAGGGCTCCAGACCAAGCTAGATCAAGAAATTAAAGATAGAGAAGCTGCTAATACTAAAATTCAAGAGCAACTAGGTGATGGGTTTAGTAAAGATAAAACGATCCAAGATGAGATAGAAAGATTAGAGGGTGAAATAACTTCTAACAATTCTGATCTTACGCAAAAAATAGAAGAAGAAATATCTAGAGCTACAACAGCGGAAGAAGGTCTACAAAATAAACTGGGTGAAGGCTTTGATGAAACTAATACAGTTAAGAAAACAATAGATAACTTAACAAGCCAACAAGAAACACTTGAATCTCGAATAACGGATACTCAAACTAAACTTGGTGATGGATTCAGCGCTGATAATACAGTAGCTAAAGCTATTGAAGACGTTAAAGCAGAAGCTTCAACTGCAACTCAAGGTATTAGTGATGAATTAGCAAAAGAAGTGGAAAGAGCAAAAGCTGCAGAACAAGCAAATGCAGCTAACATTCAAACTAACACTGCAAGTATAGAAGCAGAAGTAAAAAGAGCTACTGATAGAGAAACTGAAATAGAAGGTAAATTGCCTACAGAAGAACAACTTCTCCCTTCAGTTACAGAAGCAGATAATGATAAAATACTTCAAGTAGTAGAAGGACAATGGCAACCAGTTGAATTTAATTCTGAAGAGATAAATCAAAAAATTCAACAAAATACAGACGCAATTCAAAAGAACACTGAGGCAATCCAACAAAATACTGATGGATTAGCAGAAGAGATAAAAAGAGCAAAAGGTGTTGAAGGTGAATTAACTAGCCTAACTACATCAAATAAAGATAGCTTAGTAGATGCTATCAATTCAGAAGTAGCAGCTAGACAGCAAGCAGATAGCGAACTAACAAATAAAGTTAACTCTATTGAGGGTAAGATTCCAGCTCAAGCAAGTGCTACAAACCAATTAGCAGATAAAGATTTTGTTAACAGTTCAATTGCTGCACAGGCTGCAAGATTTATTACTCCATCAGCTGATAGAACTACATTATGGTCTTCATTTACAGCTCTAGAAACAGGCCCTTGGTATTATGAAGGGGAAGAAATTGATCAATGTGAGAATAATGACTATGCTACTTATTTAGTTCCTGCTGCTGAAGAAGGAGCGCCTGCACAGCAATGGAGAGCAATTTACCAAAAAGATGAACCAGTGGGTGAACCTGGGGGTAAATGGGTAGCTGCATATCAATATAATACTGTTTGGACAGCTAAACAAAAAGCAGCTATTGATTCAGGTATTACAGAAGAATTAGTAGGTAAAATAGGTACAAATGAGACCAATATTACAAATTTACAATCTGATTTAAATAGCTATAAAACAGAAGTAGATGATAAATATGCGCCTAAAGCCAATCCCACCTTTACCGGTAACGTTAATGTCCCTACACCTACACTAGACACTGATGCTGCAAATAAAAAATATATTGATGATGCTATCAAAGCAGCTACAGGTGAAGAAGCAGGTAGTACTGATGATAAGATAAAAAAAGCTATAGGTGATCTAAATTCTTCAGTAGAAGAGGTAGAAAATAACTATATTGCTTCTATTACCCAAACTGAAGGTAAAATAAGTGCAACTCAAAAACAGCTACCTGTAATTGAAGTTAAAGGTAACGCCCCTATTAGTGCAGAAAATATTGATAGTGTAGTTACCATTTCACATGACACTAAAGAGGTGACCTCAGACATTGATTCTTCAAGTACAAATATTATTACCGAAATTGAAGCAGATGAAACTGGTCATTTAAGTTCATATAAGACAAATACATTAGAAGATGCATTAAAAGCATTAGGAGTTATAACAATAAGGGGCGGTAAAGCCACAGATTTAGTAACTCCATAACTATGAAAAAGGAAATTTTTGTGTATGGCAGAAATAACAGCAAAAATTCTAGTTAGAATAGGTACCACATCTGAATGGAGTAGTACTACACTCCCTCTTGAAGCAGGTGAGATGGGTTACGATTCTGAACTACATATATTCAAAATAGGTGATGGTATTACACTATGGGATCAATTGCCATTACTACAAGAAGGTCCAATGGGTCCTACAGGTGCAACAGGTGCCCAGGGTGATCAAGGACTTCAAGGTAATCTTGGTCCAACAGGCCCAACAGGTGCTACTGGAGATCAGGGGATATCTATCACATCAGCTACTGTAACTTTTAATTCAGCTACAGAAAGTGGTAATAATTACGATATCTCTTTTGGTACATCTGATGGCCAATCCTTAACAGGTGGGCAAATTTTATCCCCTATTGGCCCTACCGGTGCTCAGGGAGAAATAGGTTTAACCGGTGATAAAGGTGATACAGGCCCCCAAGGACCTACAGGCGATACTGGTGCAGTTGGTCCTATGGGTCCAACAGGTATGCAAGGCGAGATAGGTCCTAAAGGAGAAGATGGTAAAGATCTATCCATTAAAGGTACTGCATACTATGATGGAGATATTAGTTCACAAATAGGTAAAGAAGTTACAATACATTCTGGGAGTGCTCAGGGTGAAGTAATTACAGCAGAAACGCCAGGGGAATGCTATTTAGTAGAAGGTTATCTTTGTGTAGCTACAGATAGTCTCAATACATTTGTAGTTGCAGGTAAAATAGAAGGTCCCCAGGGTCCAACTGGTGCAATAGGTGAAACAGGTCCCCAAGGGTTGCAGGGACTACAAGGCCCAACTGGTGAAACAGGTAGTCAAGGACCACAAGGCCCCACTGGTGATATTGGTGCTACAGGTCCTATTGGTCCTACCGGTGCAACTGGTGATAAAGGTGATACTGGAGCTCAAGGACCAACAGGTGCTGTAGGCCCTACTGGCCCTCAAGGTTTAACTGGTGCTCAAGGGCTAGCAGGCCCTACAGGTCAGACAGGTAGTCAAGGACTTCAGGGATTAACAGGCCCAACAGGCCCACAAGGCTTAAGGGGTGACACCGGTCTTCCTGGGCCCACAGGGGCTACAGGGGGAGTTGGCCCCCAGGGCTCTGTTGGACCAACAGGCCAGAAAGGTGACGCAGGTGGCATTGGTCCTCAAGGTCTTGCTGGTCCTACTGGTGCTAAGGGTGACAAAGGTGATACAGGTTTACAAGGTCCCACAGGTCAAACTGGTGGGCAAGGGCTCCAAGGTGCTGTAGGCCCCGTTGGTCCTACTGGTCCCCAAGGGCTTCAAGGGGGTATAGGTCCAGTTGGTCCTACAGGTACCCAGGGTAAGGTTGGTCCTACAGGAGCAAAAGGTGATACTGGTGCAGCTGCAGGTTTTGGAAGCGTTACTGCAATTATCTCTGACTCTGATATTGGGTATATTTCTAATATAAGTTCTACATATGGGTTTAGCTTAGTAAGCGGTTACTACCAGAGTAATAATAATATGAAAAGCGCTAATAACAGTGTTGCATTATGTAGATTAACTTTTTACAATACAAAATCAAATGGCTCTGTTGTACTTGATTATGCCTCTCAAGGTGAATCAGCATATGATTATGGTATCTTCAGTAAGCTAGACAAAGCACTGGCTGTTTCTAATGAAGATGACGGTGCTACTAACAGTACATTGGTAATGCATAATTGTAAAAATGAATCATCTGCAACCATAAAAACCCTGACTTATTCAAATATCCCTATAGGAAATCACTTCATTGATATTAAATATAGAAAAGATGGATCTACAGATACTTCTCCAGATACCTTAAAATTTAAACTTAATAACTCTTCTACTGCAATTACATCTCTGGTTATGGGGGCAGCTACCCCAAGAGTTGAAGTTAATACCAGCGGAACTAATGAATCGAAAAATTTTTCATTTAGTTTCTACAACATAGCGGGATCTGATGGGCCCCAAGGTCCCACAGGTGCTACTGGTGCTACAGGAGCTAGAGGCCCTACAGGAATGACTGGAGGTACAGGTAGTCAAGGTCCCATGGGCCCTGTCGGACCTACAGGAGCTCAAGGTAGAACTGGTCCTACAGGTTCTACAGGTGCTACTGGTGGTTATGGTGCGCCTGGTCGCGGTATTGCTTACGTAAATTCTTCTACTATTGGCAGTTTAACGCGCGGGGCGACTATCACCGATGTAAGTGGAGAAACTTTCAGAACTCCTTATTATGGAGATGCAAGCTCTTCAGAACATGCAAATAAAATTGCAAATATTATTGTACAATATAGTAATGGTATAATTTGGTATTATAATGGTAGCACTTCAGGTGGTTGTTATACTAGTACTGGACAGTCAATGTACGGATCTACAGGTGGTACTGGTGCTACAGGCCCCAAAGGTCCTACTGGTGCAACTGGTGCTACTGGTGCAAAGGGCCCTACTGGTGCAACTGGTGCAAGTGTTACAGGACCTAAAGGACCTACTGGTCCTACCGGGGCAACTGGTGCAACTGGACCCACAGGGCCTGCTGGTTCAAGTGGTACGGGTGTCATAACAAGCTTGAATGGTTCATCAACTACTAACAGAAGTATCTATGCGCCTACTTCTTATGGTACTTCAGGTTACTTTTTAATGGCAAAAGGATCAGGTACAGCGCCCACTTGGAGCACAATAAAAGTAGATGATGGTACCCTATAAAGAAATTATTTAAAGATATTGCTAAATTATGTGATATTATATGTGAGTGGAGTCAAGAATGTTCACTATATCTAAGAATGGGTTTATTTCCATAACAAGAGGAGATTCATTTAAGGCTCCTTTATTTATAAACCACGGTACAGTAATGTGCCCAACAAGATTTATGATAGCAAGATATCCAGATGCTGTTTTATATGTAGGCATAATGGAGCCTCACCAAATATTTGAAGAGGCTACTATAAAACAAATTTACACTCCCAAATCAGAAATAAACGAGCATGGAGATGTCTTGATAAAACTAAGACCAGAAGAAACAGAATATTTACTTCCAGGTAAATATTATTATGAAGTAAAACTAGATATTGGGGATGGTGTACTAGATACTATCATCCCCAAAACCGAGTTTTTTATTTTGAATTAAGTCTGTAGGAGATACAATATACATGATAAACTACCTATATGGAGAATTAAATGAACATGTAGTGGCAGCTGAGTATGCAGAAAAAGATACTCCTACAATTGACATGCATATCGATAATGTCACCAGAACTATTTCAGCTGACCTAAAACCAATGACACCCGAAAGTTTTGGTTTAGGATTACCTCCAAATGATGGTCACAAATATATAATAGTTTGTGAATATGTATGTCCTGCAGGGTGTAATTGTTGCCAAGAAAATAAGAACTGTTGTTGCTCTAAAAAAGTACCTACACTTAAATGGGTTACTCTTAGTTACCCTGACTATGCAATATCTAGTGACTTTGCTATAAATGGTGAATTGGTTGTAAATTCATCTAAAGATTCTAGTTGCGTATGCGGAGGAGCAATAGCACAATGATTATAAATATGAACAGGGGTGTAATAAATAGCACCTTAAAAATTCAGGGAGATTTATAATGGGAGATATTAAAACTATGGGTCCAGTTGTTACAGCATTAGGACCAACAGGGTGTGCATGTACCGGGTGCGGATGCACAGGATCCCCTACAAGCCCTACTGGGTGCATATGCCCTACAGGTGCTCCCGTCTGCCCTACTGGATGCCCTTATAGCTGTGACGGTGTATATGAGCCTACAGAATGGAAAGACGGTACAACACCCTTAAATGCTAAGAATCTAAACCACATTGAAGGTGGAATTCATTGTAACAGTCAAAAAGTAGAATTTTTACTTAACTGTGTTGGTCCTAAACTTAGTGAAGACATTCATAAATTAAACAATGTACTAGATATTCAACCCAGTTGTGATGTCTGTGGTTGTATAAAATCTGTAAGATTAGATACAATTGAAGATCGTTTAGATACAGCTGAAGAACATATAGGTGATGTTTCTAAGCTTACCACAGATGCTAAAGGTAATTTAGTAGATGCTGTTAATGAATTAAAAGCACAGCGTGATGATGATTTTAGAACCTTTAGTACAGAAATAAAAGATATTGAAGAAACAATTGGCGATACTGATAAGTTCAATCCAGATATTGTAGATAGAGATACACTGGTTGGTGCAATCAATGAAGTCGATAAAGAGTTAGGAACGGTTGAGAATTTAACCACCGAAGATAAAACATCAGCTGTTGGCGCAATTAATGAATTAGATAAAGAATTAGGTCGTTTGGGTGATCTAAATGCTGACATTAATAGAGCAGGCGCTAGAGATAATTTAGTTAATGCTCTTAATGAAGTTGATTATGAAATTGGTACTGTTGAAAATATTAATGTTGATAGATATCCAGCAGCTGAAAAGGACAAGAAAGTTGTTCCAGCATTAAATTACCTTAACAATAATGTAGGTAATCCTGATGAATTAACTACAGCAGATAAAACAAACACAGTTGCATCTATCAATGAGCTTGATAAAGATGTAGGTGATTTAAAAGACCTTAGAGACGATATAGAGGCTAATGATAGTCTAGTAAATGCAGTTAACGAACTGGATACAGAGATGGGTCATGTAGAGGACTTAGTACCCACATACATTCCAGAAGAAGGGGAAGACCCAGTTAAAACCACCGACTTGACATCTGCTGTAAATGCAACATGGGAGCATAGTCACCAGGTAGAAGATAGACTGCACGATATAGAAGTTAAAATTCCAGACGACGCATCTGAAGAGAATAAATTAAGTTCTCAAGCTTGGGTAACAAAAGAAATAATTGCACAAGCTGCAAGATTTATATCCCCCAAGGCTGCAAGTGAAATTACAGATGAAGATGATTCACAGGGTGTGTTTGAAAGTTTTGATGCGTTAAGAGCAGGTCCTTGGTATCATGGAGACTCACCAATTGCAAGAAAGGATTTAACTGACAATGATTATGCAGTATATTTCAAAGAAGTAAGTCCTGGTGATAACGAGCAATGGAGAGCTATATTCCAGGAAGATGAATGGGTACCCCAATATAAAGTAGAATTTAACTTCTCAGCTGAACAATTAGCAGCACTTAATTCGGGTATTACAAAAGAAAATTTTTCTGATTTGCAGAAACAAATCGCAACTGAAGTTACCAGAGCAACAGGTAGAGAAACCAGTATTGAAAATGCCTACAAAGCAGCTGATAAAGAACTTCAGGGTCAATTAAAGACTCTTGATGATAAAGCAGTTAAAACAGATACTCCTGATAGGCTCTATAAAGCAGATGGATCCGGATTATTACAAGCAAGTTACCCTATTACTTTAAGTAATAATGGTAGTAAAATTACAATCGGTGCTGAAATTAGTGCAGGCCCCCAAGGCCAGATGGGTCCCACAGGTCCTACAGGCCCCAAAGGTGATCCTGGTACTCCTGGTAGTGCAGGTTCTAGTGCAACTATTAATGGACAATCTGGTGATGTAACAATTACAGGTGGTACAGACATTGATGTTCAAACACAGGGTAGTACAATTACTGTTTCTTACACAGGAAGTTCAGGTACCACTGGAGTTACATCAGTAAAAGGATTAAGTGGTGAGGTTGATATTACAAGCCCTGATGGTAGTGTAAAAATAGGTACTTCAGGTAATGGCATAACATTAGAAGTTGAAGGTGGGGGTAGCCCCAGTACTAGTGGTGTTGAATCTTTGCAGAGCTTGACTGGCGCTTTAACTCTTACCAGCTCCGATGAAAGTCTAGAAATAAGTACAAATAACAGCAACACCATTGATTTAAAGGTTAAGACTAGCGGACCCAGCCCCACAGCCGGAGTTACATCTCTTAATGGTAAAACAGGTGTTGTAAGTATTACAGGTGGTACAGATAACGTTACTGTCACAGAAGATGGTAATACATTAAAAATTAACGTTACTGGTGGTGGTGGTGACCCCAGCACTTCAGGTGTTACTTCATTAGAGAGCTTAACAGGTGCCTTAACTTTCAATAGCCCAGATAATACAGTAGAAATAGGTACAAGTGGTAATAACGTAATTACCTTAAAAGCCAAGGGCGGTGGAAGTGGCCCTGTAACAGGTGGTGTTGAATCATTAAATAGCTTAACAGGCGCTTTGAACTTAAAAGAAGGTGCAAACGTAACAATTACACCTTCAGGAAAAGATATTACTATTGCTGCTGAATTAGGAAGCTCTTCAGGTGTTGCTGGAGTTTCTTCTGTCAATAGTGTTACTGGGGATGTTAAACTCATTGCTGGTGATAATATAGAGATTTCAGAAGCTGGTAAAAATATTACTATTAAAGCTACCGGAAGTGGTGGAGGTGGCGGCGGAGGTACCTCAGGCGTTACCGAATTAAATAGTATTACAGGATCAATTACATTAGAAGCAGGAAATAATGTAACAATTACTCCTAACGTAGCTCAAAGAAAAATCACAATTGCAGCTACTGGAGGTAGCGGACCTAGCCCTACATCTGGAGTTACATCTCTTAACAATTTAACAGGTGCTCTTACACTTAAGGAAGGTAGTAATATCAGCATTAGTGCCAGTGGTAGTGAAATTACCATCGATAGCACTGGCGGAAGTGGTGGAGTTGGTCCTACTGGTCCTACTGGTGGTAAAGGTGATCCTGGTGATGAAGGTCCCATGGGTCCTACTGGTAAGGGTGAACAAGGTGATCCTGGTCCTCAAGGCCCTACTGGTGCTATTGGTCCTACCGGCCCTAAAGGAGATGCAGGTACTGGTGTAGAAATAAAAGGTACTGGTTATTATGATGGAAACATCAATGAGATGGTAGGACAAAATGTAACTCTTCATAGTGGTTCTACCTCAGGCCCTGTTATTTCAGGATCAGCAACTAATGAAGCTTACCTTTGTGATGGTTACTTATGTATCTGGAATGGCACCAACTTTACAGTTGTAGGTGAAATTAGAGGCCCTGTTGGCCCTCAGGGTCCAGAAGGTCCTAAAGGCCCTACAGGCCATATTGGTGCTGTTGGTCCTACAGGTGCTCCTGGTGCTAATATTAAAGTAAGATTTTACGGATATGCTGCAGAAGGAGATGTAACTAAGGGTAATCAGATTGCCTTATATGAATTTATTTCTCAAACAAAACCCGGTAGTCCTGTAGTAGGTTATGGTACAGGTATTAATAAATTTGATGGTGCTATAGTATGGGGAGTTAGAGATAATCAGGCCGTTACAGAAGGTTATTTGTGTGTTGCTTTAAATACAGTAGCTGCAAATCAAAATGCTCCACAGTATAGTGTATGGGAAGTTGTAGGTATAGTACAAGGCCCTCAAGGTGAAGTTGGTCCTACTGGTCCCCAAGGTAATATTGGCCCTATAGGTCCTACTGGTATGCGCGGTGAAACTGGTCCTACTGGTAGAACAGGTCCTGTTGGTCCTGGAAATGGTCCTACAGGTTATACTATTCTAGGCCAAGGAAATAATATTGCTCCTACTTGGGGTCCTATTAAAATAGATGACGGTGTTCTTAGTTAACACTACATTATCATAAATATTGTATAATATGGTGAGAGATTATAGTCTTATCTCTCACCATTTCTTTTTCTTTGGAGGTGAATAAAAATGCCTAATTGGCAATCTTATAAAGACGTGCGAATTTGTGTTTATGCAATGGCTGCAGATGAACCTGAAGCCTTTATTGATAGATGGCTTGATAGTATGAAGGGTGCAGACATTATTACTGTATTAGTTACAAAGAAGGATAATCCTAATTTTAGATATTTTAAAGAAAAACAACAACTTCCTGAATTTCATGATAAACTAATTGTCTGGGAAGAAGATATCAAGCCTTGGAGATTTGATGTAGCCAGAAATGAGAGCATGAAGTTAATTCCAGAAGATGAATGTGATGCTTGTGTGTGTACCGATATTGATGAGATCTTAATTCCTGATTTTTGGGATGATTTAAGAAAAGTAGTATTTGAACACCCTAATTTTGACAGAATTCTTTATCAATATGCTTGGTCCCATGATGAGAAGACAGGAGAACCAAAGTGGTACTTCTGGTATGATAAGATCCATAGAGAAAAAGGATGGCATTGGGATTATCCAGTACACGAAGCTCTTGCATGTCCGGATAAAGAAAAACTAGGATATAAGGGTGTTTATAAAATGGATGCTAATAAAATTTATCTACACCATTATCCCGATAGAACAAAAAGTAGAGGGAATTATTTAGGATTACTCGAACTTAGAGCAAAAGAATATCCAGATGATCTTTACGGACTCTATTATCTTGCTAGAGAATATACATTCCATAAACAACCTGTAAATGCAATAACTACAGCTTTTAATCTATATGTTCGATTACAAATGAATAAAATATTACAAGATGCGCTTGCTTGTGATGATATGATGATGCTTCCAGCTCTTTCTTGTTTATTAGCTGATATGTTATTTGATTTAGGAATGTTACAAGATGCAGAGTATTTTTATAAAAGAGCAATTATTTTAGACCCTACATTTAGAGATGGCTATATGAAATTAGCCCAATTATATGCATACCAACCTAATAGATTTAATGAATGCTATCAAATATTAGATGAGATGGAAAAGAAATCAATTAAAAAATTAGATTGGCGTCTTGATGTCACTATGTGGCGTGATTGGAAGAAATATCAAATTCTTGCAGATGCTGCATGTTGGGAAGGCAACTACGACAAGGCATATGATCTTGCATTAAAGGGTCTTCAAGATATCAAAACAGAAGATGATAGAGCAGATGCAAGTAAGAGAGGCTTCTATAATGACTTGAATTTTATCTTGAATAAGAAAGGAATACCAAGTACGGAGGTCACCACTTGAAAATCATTGTTTATACTATAATGAAGAATGAAATAAAAAATATTATTCCATTCCTCGATTCTGTAAAAGATGCAGATGGTATTTATATTTTAGATACTGGTAGTACAGATGGATCTTATGAATTATTAGAAACCATGGTTCCTACAATGTCTAATCTAAAAATAGCAAAAAAGGTTTATGATGATTTTAGGTTTGATACTGCAAGAAATGATAATCTTCAAATGGTACTTAAAGATTCTACGCTTACAGAAGATATAGAAAATAACTCAGTTATATGCTGGACGATAGATTTGGATGAGAGATTCCATCCAGATTGGTATGAAATTACCAAAAAAGCATTTGAAGAGCATCCCAACTTTAGAAAACTAAAATACAATTATGCTACAACTCATGATAGTGAAGGTAAAGTATTAAATTATCAAGTTTATGATAAATGCCATAGATTAAAAGGCGCTTATTGGAAATTACCTATCCATGAGCAATTAGAGTATGGAGAGTATGAAAATCTTTATACTGACGGGATGGTAATGGTAGCAGAAGATGAGATATTAGTGCATCATTATCAGAACCTAGAAACAGATAGAGATCAATATAAAAAACTCTTATTAGATAGAATAAAAGAAAATAGATATGATTTAGAAGCAATGAACCATCTCTGTACTGAATATATTAAAGATGGTAGGCCTTTAGATGCACTAGATATAATGGCCCAAATGTATGTAAGATCTTTACAATGTCCTTGCAATTGGAGAGAATGTATCTGTGGTAATATTGCAGGACAATTAGAAACTATAAATTATAATGAATGTTGCTATTGGTATGAAAAAGCAATTGAACAAAATACTAAATTAAGAAGTTATTATCTAAAATACTGTTATTATCTTCTTTATAATAGTTTCACAACCCCTAACCCAGTAAAAGCTAATAAAATTTTCGAAAAAATGAAAGCAGCAAATACAGTTAGACAAGAATTATGGAAAGAAATGCCAGGATCTTTTACATATTATCCTTATGAGATAGAAGGGTTAATAAATTGTTGGTTAGGAAAATATAAAGAAGCAGAAGAATTATTTACAACTGCTTTAGATAATTTACATGAAGATGAAGCAAATTATCAAATTATTTTACAGAGATTAAGGGGGTACCTAGACTTTGCCAGACAACATCAATGATTATAGTGTAGATTTTGATAGTCTAGCCCTTACTTTCTATAGTAGTGGTGATTATGTAAGTGCTATATATTATGGAGAAAAAGCACTTAAAGATGATCCTAAAAATACTAGACTAATTCAAAACTTAAGATGGTATAATAGTGCTTATAAAAAATATGCTTATGTTACAGTACTTAGCAGTAATGATTATATTAATGGAGTAGTAGTATTAGATAAAAGTCTAAAACTATTAAATTCAAAATATCTTCTCTACTGTATTGTAACTCCAGACATATCTGCAGAAAATAAAGAAGTATTAAGACGTTTAAGTATTCCAACTATAGAGAAAGATCAAATAGCACCTCCAGGTGCAGATAATGAACATGCAGCTAAGATTATAACTAACCTAGATGGTCCCCAAGACGGAATGTTATGGTGGCATAAAGCAATGGTTAAATTAAGCATATTTGATTTAACTCAATTTAACAAAATTGTTTATTTGGATGCTGACATGATAGTAAAGCAAAATATTGATGAACTTTTTGATAAACCACATATGTCGGCAGTTAGAGACTGTACAAGTTTAAGCGGTAGATCATTTGGGGACGCTCAGGGAAGTTTTAATTCTGGATTACTTGTAATAGTACCAAACCATGAAGAGTTTGAAAATATATTAGATTTTCTAAACCACTTTGACCCCAAAGGTAAATTAATTCATGATCAATGGATACTGCAAGAATATTTTAATAACTGGAAAGACAGGCTAGAATTACATCTTGATCAATGGTATGCTCCTTGGACTACCAATTTCAGTCCTGGTAACGCAGATGATTATTATTTTTTAAGATCAAAAATAAAAGTATTGCATATCATAGATAAAAAACCCTGGAATTTATCTAAAGAATACTTTTTAATGATGATGGAAGGTTACCCATATTATTCAAGATTAAATCTTGAATATATTGATATCTTAAATTACACCATATGGGAGTTAAATAATCAAGGAATAACAAGTCCTGATTTGAAAACAATTGAATGAACCAGTATGATGATCTTGCAAGAGATATGTATGCCCAGGGTAAATATGAAGAAGCAGTAAAGTTAGGCGAACAGGCTTTAGTACATGCCGTATTTACTTCTGAACTAGCTAGATTAAAACAAAATCTTAGATGGTATAGAAGTGCTTTAGATAAAAGAGCATATGTAACATTATTAAGTACAAATGAATATATAAATGGATTAGTAGTACTTAATAAGTCATTAATAGAACATAATGCAAAATATCTTTTATATTGTTTAGTTACTCCTAATATAGATGAAGATAATTTAACTCTTCTAAAAAAGCTTAATATTCCATATATAAAAGTAGAACAAATATATAAGGATAATTATAAAAATAAGACAGCAGTGGGTTTTGATTATCAACAAGATGAAAATAACTGGCATCATGCTATGGCAAAGCTACATATTTTTGAATTAGCCCAGTTTAGTAAAATAGTATATATAGATGCAGATATTGTTGTAACTCAAAATATAGATGATTTATTTGAAAGGCCCCACATGTCTTGTTTAGTTGATGAAAGGGGCCCAAGAGAAGATGTATTTAATCCTAATTGTAATACCTTGAACGCAGGTTTAATGGTTATAGAACCCAACCAGGATTTATATAAAGATATAATTAGGTTCCTTAACTCTCCTGAATTTCAACCGGACAAACCTGTACAGGATCAATTATTGTTAGTTGAATATTATAAGGATTGGCCAGAACATAAAGAACTTCATATACCTACTTGTTATGCTGCACCTATTACTACCTTTGACGGGGGGGGGGCATTGAATGCTACCTCTACCATATAGAAGAAATAAAAGCAATACATGTAACTAACATAAAACCTTGGGTAGTAAATAAAAAATATTTTATAGATACCTGGATGAATAACTTTCCACACTATGCTAATTTATGTATATGGTACATTAATGTTTTAAACAACATTATAAATAACCTACAAAAATTAGGAATTATAAATAAATATCTAAAACATATTGATTAAGAAAATGAAGGAGGGATAATAAAGTCTCTCCTTTTCTTTTGCTAAATTATATGAGATATTATAACGTTTTTTTCATACTTTCCTGGAGGTGAGAAATGAAAGTATTTAAGAATATATTATTTTACATAGCTTCATTCACATGGGGTATAGTAATGAGTCTTGTAGGGCTCCTTATAATTCTTACGCTCATGGCAGCTGGATATAAAGTAAAAACATTTAATGGTAGATTATATATAGAAATAGGTAAAAATTGGGGTGGATGCGAATTTGGTTGCGTATTCCTTTGTAGTGAAGGTTCTTCATTATCTCTAAAGCAACATGAATGTGGTCATGGAATACAAAATATTATTCTTGGGCCTTTTATTATTTTTCTAGTTTCAATTCCTAGCATGGTTAGATATTGGTTAAGGGAAACAAGTAAGAAATGGCAATTTGCTATAATGACTTGTACTATTATGTTATTAGCTAGTTTATTATTCTTAGTACCAGGATTAATTACTGGATTATTATGGTTAGAGATTTTAGGTGGAATATTTACAGGTTATACTGTTATGTTCTCACTTTGGCTATTAACGACAGAAACTCCTTTGTACTATATTTCTGGATGCTATCCAGACTATGATGATGTTTGGTTTGAAGGAACTGCATCAAGATGGGGTGCAAAGTTATTCCCTGAGGATGTAAAATGAACGAAGAAAAAAATAATTTAAGAAAAGCAAAGGGTTGTATTCCTTCCCCTGAAGATACTAGAGATTATAATTTAGAAACAGTAAAAGCTGCAATACGAGCTGGAAGTAAAAAAGAAGAATTGCCAGAGGAATATGTTACACCAGGCAATGTTGATATATTAGATCAGGGTTGTTATCCCACTTGTGTAGCTCATTCATTGGCTTCTCTAATGGCTAGGTGTGAATGTAAGCTTGGCGTTGAAAAACCTACAAACTTCTCACGCGGTTTTATTTATGCAAATAGAAGAGATGATCAGTCTCAAGAAGAAGGAATGGTTGTAAGAGAGGCATTAAAGCAACTTAACCATGATGGGGATTGTCTATATGATGATTTCCCTTATAATAATTATTATCCAAATCTAAAAGCCAAGCTTGAAAAATATAAGGGAGAGCTATTAGAAAAAGCATCACCTTATCCTATTGCTTATTATTTTAGATGTACTACAGATGAAGAAGTAAAACAAGCAATTTATAATTATGGTGCAGCTATAATATCAATTCCAACCTGGCCAAGTTTTGGAGATGGCCCTTATGTACATTTACCATACTCAAATGAATTAATAGATGGATACCATGCAATGTGCTGTATTGGTTGGACTAAAACGCATTGGGTGGTACAAAACAGCTGGGGTAAAGAATTTGGAGAAAATGGAATTTGTTATATTCCTTATAATTACCCTATAGAAGAATGGTGGGGTGTGGTTATAAACGAATCAGCACCTAATTATAAAGTACCAAACAATTTTATAAAATTTTTAAATAAAATAAAATGGTTTTTTAAGAGACTATTTAATATAAAATAAAAATACAACTGAATATAGAAAAGTGATCCCCTCTACATTTGTGTACTGTTGGAGGATAGGGGCTTCACCTTAACGTCTAATAATATACTATGTAGAAGGAGTGACAAGACCTATGCCTATTTGGGCTCAAATTGTAGTACCCGTAATGACTGCAGTACTTACTTTAATAGCAACTACAGTGACTAATTATTTTTTAAATGGACCAAAGAGAAGAAGAGAGCAACACGAAAAAGAAATGCAAAATCTCTCAGAAGAAATAGAAACATTAAGAAAAGACATAAATGATACTTTACAACAACAGCGTGCATATTCAAAACAAATGGCTGAAGATATTAAATTGTTAAAAGCAGGCAATCAAGCAATGTTAAAAGAGGAATTAAAAACCCAATACCAACATTGGATAGAATTAAAATATGCGCCCATGGATGTAAAAGAAGATCTAGAACGTTTATACCAAGTATATCACTCTCTAGGGGCTAATGGAATTATGGATCATCTAAGAAAAAGTTTTATGGATCTACCCACAGATGAACCTTAATATTTAGTACCCATATATTTTGGAGGTAAAAAAAAAATGGAACAATTATTACAAGATTTGTTAGATATATTATCTAAACAAGGTTGGGTTATAGCACTTATTGCATTATTAAGTATAATACTTCTTGGCGTGCTTAAGTACTGTAATGTATTTAAAAAATTAGACGAAACATACAGACACATATTATATTTATTAATATCAGTAGGCGCTTCAATTATCGGTACAGTTATTGATCTTGCATGTATTCATAAATTAAATATAGAAACTGTATTATCAATCTCTGCAGTTATGTTTATGCTTAATCAAACTGCTTATGCAGTATATGCAGCTACACCATTAAAGGAATTAGTACAGAAGCTCCTGGATGCAATTAAAAAGCTCATAGATAGTAAGGTGTCTTCTATGAAGGCTAAGAGTGCAGCTAAAAAAGCTGCAAAGTTAGCTTCTATTCAGGGTATAGAAATTACATCTTTAGGCAGTGAAGCCAAGGTAGCAGTAGAACCTGTAGATAAAGATAAAAAAGAGTAAGAGTAGAGAGGTGAAATTATCACCTCTCTTTTGGGGTTATAAATATGGCAATTCCAGAAGCTGGGTGGCATTCATTTTTACCTGAAATAAGAGTAGGATTCCACTGTAGTAGAAAAAAATTTAATAAATTTTCTCTAAGCTATTTCGGGCAATCAGATGCTGGCCAGTGGGGAGAGGGAATTTATTTTTCAGATAAAGAAGAAATTGCTTCTCAATGGGGTAATTATCTTTATCGTTGTAATCTCCATTTTTATTCTCCCTTTATTATTGAAAGTGGAGATATGGATAAGCTAAATGATTTTCTTGATCTCGGTGCTACGACTAAAGAGTGTACAGATAGATTAAAAGAACTAGGTTATGATAGTATCATATCTGAAGGTGAAACCTGGTACGTAGATGGAAAAACCATAGAAGGGAATCAATATGTAATATTTGATCCTGAAAATATAGATATACTTGATGTTACAGATTTGGATGGGGATAAAAAGATGAATGAAGCGTTTGAAACTCATAATAAATTAAATCCTAGACTATTTAATAATAGTACAAAAAAGATGAGAGGGGAAGTAAGAGAAAGACTTATCGAAATTGCTGATAAGTTTGTAGATAGTCTCAAAGAAGATGGTGTGCCTCTTAAGGTGTACGACTATTGGGTATTAGGTTCAAACGCCGCTTATAACTACACTCCAAAAAGTGATATTGATACTCATATAATTGTTAATATGGAAGATGTTGATGTAGCACCTGAAGTATTAACTATATTATATAATTATGCCAAATCCAAATTTAATGATGATTATGATATTACTATTAGAGGACAAGAAGTAGAATTATATATAGAAGATATAAATACTTCTGCTATTTCTAACGGTGTTTATTCTCTTAAGAGAGATATGTGGATTAAAGAACCCGAGCCCATGGAAGAATCTTCAATCGATATTACAGATGAAGATGAATATAAAGAATGGGAGTTAAGATTTAATAATACAATCGAATCTGGGGATATAGAAAAACTACAATCCTTTGTAGATGATATTTATATTCTTAGAAAAGATAGCCTTGCAAAAGATGGTGAATTTGGTTTAGGTAATCTTATTTTTAAGGAAATGAGAAATCAGGATAAACTCCAACAGATTAAAGATAAGATAAAAGAATTAGAATCTAAAGAATTAACTCTTGAGGCATTAAAAGAAGCTGCAGATACAGAAGATTATTATAGATTCACCATTAAGGATGAAGGAAATCAGGACATGGGTGGCTTCTTCATGGCTTTAAATAATATACTTGGGGATGCATATGACTATGAGGAAGGCAGCGATTTTGCAAGCCTAGATGCCGATATGTATGAACTTGAGCTGGACACACCAATACCCCCTGAATCTAAAATTACAGATGATACTACATTTGCATATAAGAAATCTTTTATAGACAGTCATAAAAAAGAATTCAACAATATAAGAAAAGATTTAAGAAAACTGGGATATAAATTAATATCAACCAAACTTAAAAGACCGAGTAATGTTATATATGAAGATGATGTTCAAATAGCTTATATTCTTGATATGAAAGAAAAACTATCAGAATCTGAAAAATTACCAGAAGCTGTAGAAAGAACAGTTTATAATGCTTGGCATGCCTGGCCCCAATATAAGCAAAAATATGGTAGAGTGGATTCATTCTTTGAATTACAACACAATTTCCATCTTACAAACGATGAAGTTAAATGGATTCTTGGTAGGTGCCTTGAAAAGGGCCTAATAGATGATTATACAAAAGATTATGTAATTGATTATCTCAAATTAAATGAAAGTCTTTCAAAACCTAAAAAGCCTTCCAACAACGCCATTAAATATAAAAATTTCTCAATTGATTCCTTAACATTAAATGAAAGTAATAGTAAATCAAAGACTACTAAATATTTTATTCTTAATGAAAATGGAATTATGGTAGGAAATAAAACAAGAGAGAAGATAGAAGAAGAACTTGGTATTAAAAGTAATTCTGTAGAAAACTGTAAGAAAATTATTGATCGCATTATTAAGAGTAGGTAAAAATGTCAGGAGAAATCACTATGCGTGAAAACTATCTAAGTATGGAAAATTTAATAGATGAAGCAATTGATAGAGGCGTACAGCCTTATGATCTCTTCAAACCTGCAGATGCTACAATGAATGCTAGTGATTTCTTTAAAAATATAGTAGCGGGTAAAGATAAATCTTATCAAGATAGTCCGGAACAACGAATATTAAAAAATGCAGAAAATAATCCTTTTTATCAAGTACTTATAAGCTATTTAGATTCTTTAGGAACAGGTAGAAGGAATTATCCAAAATTAGAACCAGCACTTATAAAGAGAGATAAATGGTCCGGTAAATATGTTCCAGTAGATGGTAGGCACAGAGCAAAATTTTGTGAGTTATTAAATATAGATTTACCTGTTAACATCCTTAAAGATGTAAAAATGGAATCCGTACTTGAGGATTATAAAAATTCTAAAGATGTTTTTGACACCAACCACATAAATATTCCTTTCTATGATGAACTGTTAAAATCACAAGCAGCCAGAAATAGAGAAAATAGAAATGTAAAAATTGTACAAATGTCTCCTAGAGAATATTTTAGAGGGTGCGCAGAAGTATTCAATTCCACTTTTGATAAACAGATTAGACAAATAAAAGAAGATAAAGAAACTCTAGAATATATTCAATCCGAACTAGATAAAGGTCATAAACTTCCCCTTACATGGTTAGATTATGGTGCTGAAAGATCTCAAGATGGTAGGCATAGAATGTATGTTGTGGGTAATGCTTTTGGCTGGGATGAAAAATATCCTGTAGCTATTTTTACTACTGCAGATGAGCAAGAGGCTGAGAGAAGAAAAAAAGAAAAAGAAGATGGAAGAATTATTAAATATTTCCACTGGATAGAAGATAAGCTTTTCGGTTATTCTTATAGAGATTTAGATGAACTAAAGGGAGAAGTGGAATATTTAATTAGTGATTATTTAGATGATAAGCCAGCGGTGGAAGTTGAGCAACAGGGTAACCAACTATTAATTACAGTTAATGGTGTAGCGTTTACTTACAATATGAATGATTTTGATTGGGAAGAAGAAGGGAAATCAATATTTGATGATGATGAAACATTTGAATTAGATGATTTCGATTATGATGATTTAGAGGTGTAAATAAATAGACAAAGGAGTAGCTTATGGCTAACCAACAAACAACTGAACAACTATTGGCTACTCTTACACCACAAGAAAGAGAGATAGCCTTAAAAGCATTGTCAGAAATATCCAAGGGTAAAAATAAAATACTTGAAGATCTTAAATATGCTGATTATGAAGAAATTCCTGTAGATATTGAGACATTTGTAGATGATAATAATTACCTGGGTAATGCATGGCACGATAATGAAGGTAAAACAAAACTTTATCCATATTGGAGACAGGAATTACATAAAATTTTTCCCAATAATCTTGATACTGCGTATAATAATGCTATTTTTAGTGGGTCAAGAGGTAGAGGTAAAAGTGAAATTGCAGTGCTGGTTGCCAGTTATTTATTATATAGAGTACTATGCTTAAAAGACCCTATAGGATTCTTTCGCTTAAAACCAACAGAAAAAATAGTATTTGCTTTTATGAATATTAAATTAGCATTAGCGGAAGAAATAGGTATAAGTAAATTTCAAAATACTTTACAATCAAGCCCATGGTTTTTATCCCATGGAGAACTCGAAGGCAGAGCTAAAAAAGTATGGGTACCTAAAAAATATAATGGACAGGAAGTTATAGACATAAAGATAGGTTCACAAGCTGATGACTTGATAGGTTTACCTATATATTTTGCCTTTTTTGATGAGATTTCATTTATTCGCAATCAAGATATAGATAAACAAAAAGCAAAAGCTAATGATATGATAGATACTGCCATTGGTGGTATGAAAACAAGATTTGTATATCAAGGAAAAAACCCAACACTTCTTTTATTAGCATCATCAAAAAGAAGTGAGAAATCATTCCTTGAAGAGCATATGAAGAAAAAGCTTAAATCAGAAAAACAAAATGTTTATATTTCTGATGGTCCTGTTTGGGAAACAAAACCTGAAGGTACTTATACAAAACCGCCTTTTTATGTTGCTCTTGGTAATAAGTTTCTACAGTCATTAGTTATTCCTGATAATGAAGATCCCCATTCATATATAAATAAAGGTTACAAAATTATAAAAGTACCTGGGGATTTTAAAGTAGATTTTATAGATGATATTGATAGAGCTTTATGTGACTTTGCAGGCATATCATCTAATGAAATTTCAAAATATATTTCAGGCGCTGCTTGGAGAGATACTCAAAATTCAAATATACGCAATCCTTTTGAAAGTGATATATTAGAAATAGGGAATGCAAGTGATGATGATAGACAATATTCTGATTATTTTCATATAGAATATGTTGATAAAAACCTAATGAACAGGCCCTTGTATATACACATGGATATGTCTGTATCTGGAGATATGACTGGTATTGCAGGCGTATGGATTAAAAGCAAATATGTTCATTCGGGAGAAAGAAAAAATTCCGATGAACTTAATTTTAGATTAGCTTTTTCAGTTTCAATAAGAGCTCCCAAGGGTTACCAGATATCATTTGATAAAAATAGAAAATTTATATATTGGCTTAAAAGTAAAGGATTCAATATAAAAGGAGTATCAACAGATACTTTCCAATCTGTAGATACTGGCCAATCTTTAACAGCTAAAGGTTATAAATATAAAGTAATATCTGTCGATAGAGTAGATCCTCAAAGTCATATTTGCTTACCTTATCAGTATTTTAGAAGTTGTATTTATGAAAAAAGAATTGAAACTTACGAATCCGAAACATTAACTTCAGAAATAATTGATTTGGAAAGAAATTTCAATACTGGTAAAATAGACCACCCTGATGGCGGTCGAAAAGACGTTGCCGATGCAGTATGTGGAGCAACATTTAATGCTTCCCAAGATGCAGAGCAGTTTGCTTTTGATTTTGGTGAAACCCTAGAAGATCTAGTAAATGTAAGTACAGCTAATAATGAAGCTGAAACTAAAAAACAAATAAATATAGATTTTGAACAAGCATTACAAGAAATGTTTACTCCAAACTCTATTAAAAAAGAAAGACAAAAAGCAAGTGAGGAAGGATTTATAGATTTTGGTAATGGTCCTTCAACTCCCTATATTGGTCCTTCAGTATCTGATGGAATATTAATTTGGTGAGGAGAAATAAATAAATGCCAAATAATGATAATATAGAACAAGAAAATAGTCCATTTCAACAAGATGATAACCTATATGGACAAAAAATACAATCATCACCAGTTCCTCCTCGCCAAATAGGTGTAGATACAGATGATGATTTCTTTAATACTTTCATAGACGCAGCAACATCTGATAAGTTAGACATGAGTGCTTTTGATTCATTTGATCAAACAGCAAGAAGTAGAGATGAAATATACTCTTTACTTGATACTATGTGTCAAGATGTAACAATGGCAGCAGTACTAGAAACATATTCAGAAGATGCAACTGAAGTAAATGAAGAAGGTAGAATAGTTTGGGTTGACGCTGCAGATGCTGATATTGCAAGTTATATTACTTATTTACTTGATTCTATGAAAGTAGATAAAAACGTATACAGTTGGGTACATTCATTATGTAAATACGGTGATGTATATTTGAGAATTTATAGAGAATCTGAATATGATGATAAGTTGTTTAATAAGAGACAACTTAAAGACATGAAAAAGAAAACAAAAATTCTTGAATCATATAGTTTGGATAGTCCAGATTTAGACACACCTATTAAACCATTAACAGAAGAAGTAAATGTTAGGGCATATAGTAAAAATGATCACTTTGTCCATTATTTAGAGATGCAACCCAATCCTGCAGTTGTATTTGAATTAACAAAGTTTGGTAAATCATATGCTTATATAAAAACAAATACTCAACTTACAAGTGCAAGCACTACTTATAATCCTATAAATACTTCAGCTACAAATGTTGGATATTTACAAGCAATAAATTATAAATTTAATAGAGGTGATATTAATGTATATGCAGCTACAGAATTTGTACATGGTTGCCTTGAGGATGATAGTAGTAGAATACCCGAAGAAGTAACTATAACTTTAGACGATGTAGGAACAAGTAAGGAAAACCAAAAAGAAGTTAATAGTTCTACTTATACAGTAAAACGTGGTAAATCTCTATTCTATGATTTATTTAAGATTTGGAGAGAATTAACACTACTTGAAAACTCCATCTTATTAAATAGAGTTACTAAATCTTCAGTTGTTAGAGCCATAGGCGTAGAGATTGGAGATATGCCAAAGGAACGGATAGGACCTCACCTACAGGGTATAAAGAGACTCTTCGAGCAGTCAGAATCAATTGTATCTGGTAAATCAATGAGTGAATATACCAATCCAGGCCCTATTGAAAACAATGTTTATATACCTACAAGAGATGGTAAGGGTGCTTTAAATATCCAAACCGTGGGTGGGGATGTAGATGTTAAGGGACTTGCAGATCTTGATTATTTTAGAGATAAATTATTCGGGGGATTAAAAGTTCCAAAACAATATTTTGGTTTTACTGAAGATGGCGCAGGATTTAATGGTGGACAATCATTATCAATTATTTCATCTCGTTATGCAAAGATGATTAAACGTATTCAAAATACTATTGTTCAAATGTTGACAGATGCAATTAATGTTATTTTAATTGATAGAGGATTACCCAATTATATCAATAGATTCAAATTAAAAATGCTTGCACCTACTACTCAGGAAGAGATTGATAGAAGAGAAAACATTGCGGCTAAAGTTCAATTAACGAGTGATACTATGAGTATGATGGACTTAATTGATGATAATGCAACTAAACTTAAAATATTGAAATCTCTTCTTAAGTCCTATATTAATGATACTGAGGTAATTCAACTTATTCAGGAAGAAATAGATAAGTTGGAAAATCAAGCAGCTGAGGAAGAATCGACTACATCTGAGGAAACAGAAGAGTCTGAAGGATCTGAAGATATGGATTTAGAGAGCTCTATTGATGTGGGTGGTTTAGATACAGGAGATGAGGGTGGTGGTGGTGAAAGTTTATCCGCAAGCCTTGGACTTGGGGGCGGAGAAGAAGAAGAATCAGAAGAAGCACTCCCAACTCCTGATCAATTAGGTGCAGATTTTACAGATAATAGTAATTTTTAACATAACAAATATTTGGAGGTAATATTAATGAAATTTGATGGAAGCTTTGTTACAGATTTGAGCTTGATATTTACGTTACTTCAAGAACACTTTATTCTTTTTGACACCCAGTTTGATCTTAAAGAGAAAAAGAATAAAGCTACTAAAAGAGTAGAAGAATGTGTTCTTAAATTCCAATATAAAGGCAAGAATATTAGGCTTGAAATTACAGGAAATGGTCTCATCTATGCTCACATAACTGGTAAACCTAAAAAATGTTTCTGCATAGCAAAGTACAATGTGGGAAACTTAAAGGAAAAATACATCCAAGAACTTTTGGATTATCTTCAGTTAGATAAAAAAGATGAACTAGATGACTTAGGTAAGCAATGTGCAGCGTTAAATAGTGCTCAGTTTGCCGTTTAATATATAATTAAAAAACCAACCGGAATAGCGGAGGATGAATAAAATGATTTCAAAACAAGATATTATATTATTACTCACAGAACTAGAAGACAATGGCATTGATGTGCAAGCACAACTAAGAAAAACAATTGTATCATCTACAGTCCCACTTGATGTTATTAAATTTATTAATGACAATAGACAATTAGATTTAACAGCATTTTATGAAGGATTGAGAAAAAATTACAATCATAAGAAATCTAAACTTTACATTTCAATTGTAAAGGAATTAGAAAATCCAGCAGATGTAATCACAACATTATCTTCATATAATTTGCAGGTAGCTTTATATTCCAAACAAGCACAAGACAGCCAATTGTTCCTAAAACATGCAAGGGCAAAAGAAGTAAATATAGTACTAGCAAAATATTATGATACTTATGATTTAACAAATTGTCTTAATTTACTAAGATTAATAAAAGCAGACCTGGTTGCATGTGAAACAATTGCAGGCAGAAGAGGTGAGTAATGAACAAAACACCAGTAAAAGATTTCAATGGTAGAATATTAGGATGGATAGTAACAGAACCTGATGGAAGACAAAAAGCAATGGATTTCAAGGGCAAGTTATTAGGTACATATTATCCAGACAGAAACACAACGAATGATTTTTATGGGAGAGTATTATATAGAGGTAATATGATTACCTCTCTCATACCCACAGATATCAAGAAAATCAAATAGTAGAATAGGGTTTGCAAACTTAGCTAACACTGCTAGCTTGCAAACCCCATCCATATATAATATATAGCAAAAGTAACATAAGAGTTAACACTTTTATAAAAACCTTTTATTTCTTTTATTTTCATATTGCTAAATTATATGGAATATTCTTTAATAAGAGTATTCTATTTTTTGAACTGATAAAATTTCCAACTCAAGGATGTATAGATAGATGAAGACAGCAAATTCAAACGTATGCGAATATAAAAAATTAACTGCAGAAGAGCAGAAAAGAAGGGGTATATTAGGTAGGTTAGTAGGTACAATAGCCGACTTCAAAAACCCTACCCGTAATGGTCGTCTATACTCCGAACAGCTCTGGGAAAATGTATTTAAAGATCCTATCATGCAGGAGAAAATTAAGAACCGTGCACTCTTTGGAGAGATAGGTCATCCTTCTTCAAGAACTGAAGTAGATATGGAAAAAATAGCTATATGTCTTGCAGAGGAACCTAAAAAATACCCTGATGGTACTTTAAAAGGTGTATTTGATATTCTTGATACTCCAAACGGTAGAATTCTTAAAACACTTTGTGATTATGGTTGCAAGATAGGGATTAGTTCCAGAGGTGAAGGTGATCTCATGGAAGATTGGACGGGTGACGGCGAAAAAGTAGACCCTGAAACCTATACTTGTGAATGTTTCGATGTGGTTTTGGTCCCAGGTGTTGAGGCTGCACGCCTTAGCCCAGCCAACGAATCACTCAATGCCAATGCCTTAAAACTAAAACAAGCGCTCACAGAAGCACTCAATAAAGCAACCCCTGAAAATAAGAAAATCATGACAGAGACATTAGACAGACTTAACATTGATTACAAGTCTGATAATAAAAATAAAGAAACACCCAATGCAGCCGAAGATGTCGGAGCAGATGTTATAAAACAACTCCAGGAATCCATTAAACAGAACAAGCAACTTCAAGATCAGGTGAAATCACTTCAAGAGAAGTTATCAGTTTGCAATGCGAAGGAAACAAAATCAAGAAATGAACTCCAGACTTGCAAAACTAGAATTTCTGAATTAGAAACTTCTAGTCAAGATGTAGTAGCTGAAAATGGGCGCCTAACTGAGCAGTTATCTCAATTACAAAATACAATTAAACGTCAAGAGATGAAGCTCACCCTCCTCGAAAAGCAAAATAGTGCTCAAGAAGATCAACACCAATCACTTAATGAATCACTTCAATCTAAAACAGATAGAGTGAGACAATTAAATGAGCAGTTAAGATCAGAAAGAGCAGAAAGTAGAAAGGAAATTTCCAGACTACAAGAAAGCTTAGAGGATGCACGCCAAGATTCCAAAATTATCAAAGAAGATTGTAATGCTAAGTTAAAGAAAGCAAGCGGTCTTGTAGAACACTACAAGAAAATAGCTCTTACAGCTAGTAACAAGTACATCGAAGCAAAGGCAAAGATGATTGGTATCGCACCATCAACTATAAAATCAAAACTCCATGAGGGGTATTCCTTCAACGATATTGATAGAATTTGCGAAGAAATGCAAAATTACCAGCTTAGAGTAAGCTCACTTCCCTTTGACATAAGTAATAATCAATCCGTAAAGGTAAAAATCAAAGAATCTGTTGAACCTATCAAGCCAAAGAGTAAGTTCGACGATGACATAGACGAAGGTCTAGTTAATCTGGCAAACAAATACGGCAAATAAATAAGATTACACGAAAAAGGAATTTTCAATATAATGGCTAATTTACTCGAAGCTTATGGCAAGAGATTAAACCTTGCTGAGAAATTATATTCTAAGGCACACAACGGTGAACGCCTTAGTGAGTCAAAGAAAATCCTCATCGCAAAATGCTTAGAGAATACTCAGCGTTAAGTTAAAAACTCATTCAACTAAAGCGCCCTTATATGGTAACATATAAGGTCTAAGCCCTTTTAATAAACAAATTATAAAGCTTCAATTTGAAAAATTAAAAGTTAAAAAACATTGCTAATTGCTGAAACCTCCAAATAAGGAAAACCAGCAGCCAAGCCCATAAAGGGAAGGTCCAACGACTATGGAAAGTATAGTGTAAGAGAAATACTTACATGAATAAACAAGTACAGTAGGGATTCAAGTGAAACCCAAAAAGCAATGAATCTTAAAAACGGTAAAAGAATTTAAGATTATGATATAGTCTCATCTTTACGGTAACGTAAAGAGTTTGAACGGAAACGGTTCAAGTGCAAGGCAGGTGTTTATGAATGAGGCACTTGCACTTCAGTCACACAATGAGGGTGCAACCCAAAGAAGTGATATGGGTCTATTTACTAAGTTCTCTCTTAACTTAGTCAATGTCGCCTTTAACTAAATAGGTAGAGGCACTAAATAGTAATATTTAGAAAATGTAACACTATATATTTATTATTTAATTATTAAATTTTTAATTAAAGTAATTAGTAAGCTCCAATTTTACGGAGTAGCTAATAGAGGGCTTGTAACTAGTCCAGTTAGGATTTCCTAACAAAAATCTTTATATAAATTCATGTGAAGATTATGTTATATTTAGTTACACAAAATAACAACGCATCTAATTCGGGGGAAGCCCACTGAACGGGTAATCGCCGAGCTAATTAAGAAAAAATTTCTTAGGAATGTGGAACGACTATCGAAAGTATATTGTAGAAGAAATATCTACAAGAATAAACGAGTAGAGTAGATTTCAAGTGAAATCGAAAAGATGCGAATCCTTAAAACGGTAAAAGAATTAAGGATTATGATATAGTCTCAACTGTGCAGTAATGTATAGTAAATATTTAAGAACGAAATATTTATAAGAAAATGACCTAACCTCATCGCTCCTGAAATTGTGCTCACACACCCTAAACTAAATGGGGTATTAAGTAGTAATACTTAATTAACATTTATCTATAATTAAATAAATAGGACAGCGGAGTAGCTACCGTTTCTAAAGCCGAACCTTTAGATTACTATTTAATCCAAATACATATAATTCTGTTCGGAGAAAACTATGTCATATAAGCATGTAACTAATAAAAGATGGTATCATAATAGTGAAGGAAAAACCATATTACGCGAAGATCCAAATGAATTGCCTGAGGGATTTATGCCAGGCAGAGGACCTGCTAACAAACCTGCTTGGAATAAAGGATTAACAAAAAATAACAACCCCAGCATTGCTGCCATAGCTGATAAGTTAAAAGGACATTCCTTCAATAGAGATTTACCCAAAGATAAAAGAGAAGCAATAAATAAAAAGATATATGATACTATGAGAAAAAATAACTCATTTAATATATCTAAAATAGAAACTAAGCTACATTCATTATTATTATTAAAATTTGACAATGATGATATATTAACACAATATAATGAGGATCCTAGATATCCGTTCAAATGTGATTTTTATATTAAGTCTTTGGACCTATTTATAGAATGTCAGTGGGCCCAGGAACATGGTTATCACCCTTTTAATACTGATGATGAATTAGATAGAGAAAAACTTCAAGAATTAAAGCTCAAAGCAGCTCAGGGTAAACCGAACAACAGATACTACCATATAATATACTATTGGACTGAAAGAGATCCATTAAAATTAGATTATCTAAGAAAGAATAATTTAAATTTTGTGCTTATATATCCAAATGACGTAGTAATAACAGAATACCATAATGATAAATGTAAAAACCTTGTGAATTTTTGGAAAGCCCTGGATTTAAAACATGGGGTGATCAAAAACCAAGCTTCCAATATGGAAGAAGGTTTAACGACTATCGAAAACAACAATTAGTAAGAAATATATTAGTTGTAAAGTGAGTAGAGTACATCTTAAGTAAGATGGAAGCGCAAGGTAATCTTATAACGGTAAAAGAAATAAGGTTAATGATATAGTCTATTCATTATAGAAATGTAATGGTAACAATTGGAAACGAATTGTTTATAATGTAAAAGATGAGCTCAATGAGTGGTTATGAATTATTAACGTAACCTATCTACAGTGATGTAGATAAAAGAAACCCAATTAATTGCTGGAACCTCCAAATAAAATGGAAAATCAGCAGCGAAGCCCGCAAGGGAACGTTCAACGACTAGGGAAAATATAATATAGGAGAAAAACCTATACGAATAAATGAGTACCGTAGGACCTAAATAGGTTCGAAAGATTGGGCAACTTTGAAAGGATAAAACAATTAAAGTTGATAATATAGTCTGAACAATCTAGTAATAGATTGAGAATAATTTCCAAAATGAATTATTTGTAACAATATTGGTTAACTATCAAATTAAAGGTAGCATGATCTAGTGATAGATTATGAAAAACTGGGTGAATTGCTGGAACATTCATTTAACGAATAACCAGCAGCCAAGCATTTCTTAATTAGAAATGAAGGTTCAACGACCATCGAAAGCATAGTATAAAAGAAATATTTATATGAACAAGCAAGTAGAGTAGGATTAAAAATAACCCGAAGTGCCCAGATTCTTAACAAGGATAAAACAAATTAAGAATATGATATGGTCTGAGCTTTATAGAAATATAAAGGAAAAATAAATATCAAACAACTTTAATTTTATTCGTGGGACAGCGCCGGCCAGCGTTTCTAATGCCTGATTAAATTAGATTACCACGTAATAAATAAATATATAATTATCAGGAATTATAAAATGGAAAATCAATTAGACAATTTAAGTGAAAAAGAAAAAGCTAGAAGAGAAAAAATTTCAACTTCTATGAAAGGTAAAAATACTACTCCTAAATCAGAAGATATGAAATTTAAATTATCCCAGGCTAAAAAAGGAAAAACTACCAATCCTAAAGGGGTAGGTAGACGCCATACAGAAGAAGAAATAAGAAAAATTTCAGAATCTAATAAGGGCAAACATAATGGTGTAAATTTGGGTAGAAAACAGTCTCCAGAAACTCTTGCACATCTTTCAGAAGTAAGAAGGGGTAAAAAGAGATCTGAAGAAACCAAAGCCAAAATGCGTAAACCCCACAATTGTACTACCAGAGCACCTATGAAAACTTCTACAAAAGAGAAAATATCCCAAGCAAACTTAGGACACCCAGTTTCGGAAGAAACAAAATTCAAAGTTGTAGAAACCAAAAGAAGAAACAACTCCTTTAATACATCTAGCGATGAAACCAAATTTTACAATTTATTAATATCCAAATTTGGTAAAGAAGATATAGAAACCCAATATAATAAAGATCCTAGATACCCATTTAGGTGTGATTTTTATATCAAATCCCAAGATCTATTTATTGAAGTTAATCTACATTGGACTCATGGGTACCATTTATTTGACCCAAATAATAAGGAAGATCTTAATAAATTAAAGATCTGGGAAGAAAAAGCAATCAACTCTTCTTACTATCAAAGAGCCATCTATGTTTGGACGGAATTAGATCCTAGAAAACTGAAAATAGCCATGGAAAACCACTTAAATTTTTTAATAATATACGATAAACGATTTAAAGAGTTTGATAATTTTATTTGCAACACAAATGCTTAAGTTTACTGCAGGCGTTACAAAGGGTAACATTGAAGCTGGTTACACCTTCAATGATCCTTTCCGTCTCGGTAAAGTAGATCCCAACTACACTTCTTCAAGAGTAGTTACAAATTACACAATCACATCTGAAAATGCAGAAGACACCAAGAAATTCGTTTTTGATTGGAAGCCTGTTGTTGAAGGCACAGTAGCATTTACTGTCACCAAGGCAGACGGTACAGTCAAACAATTTGTTGTTGCAGACGCTAACGGCACTCAGACCCTCGTAGAGGTTCCTGAAGGTGGTAAGATCGTTCGTAGAACTGTTATGGTTCAACCTACAGATGCTTCTACTTTTGGTGATACCCGCCTCGAAGGTGTTGAGTCCAGAGTTGAAACTGTTGTTTATCAAGCAGACGGCACTACAGTAGTTACCGAATCCAAGGGTACTGTTACTCTTACAGGTGATGAACAGAGTGTTGAATTTACCGATGCATTTGAAGATGGTGATAAGGTAGAATTTGCATATACCTATTAATTGTTAGTAGCCTTACATAGTAATATGTAATGGAAAAACCTTGCGAATTGCTGGAAACTCTTCTTTCTATTAGAGGAAAGAAAGAAGACAATCAGCAGCTAAGCTCTATAAAAAAAAAATAGAGAAAGTTCAACGACTATCGAAAGTAAACTTTCAGAAGAAATATCTAAAGCATTAAGCGAGTAGAGTAGGGATTTAAGTAATCCCGAAGTGCAAGGTATCTTTATAAGGATAAAACAAGTAAAGATAATGATATAGTCTCATCTCTATAGCGATATAGAGAAAAAAATCAATCTGATTTATAAGATAAATGAACAACGTTGTAATCCCTCAGAACGATTTACCTCTTCTTACAGCTCATATGGAAGCTCTGCCTCTTCTCGCGCGTGCTCGGAGAATTGCGATCTATTATTCACAAATGGCCGCATACCAGGCAAAGACAGACTATGGTGTCTCTCTTGGTGACCAGCTCGCAGAAAAGGCCGTCGGGCAGCTCGCCTATAAACAAAAACTTGTAGCTTAACACAGTAATGTGTTATCGAATAACCTAGTGGATTCATGGAAAATCTTATGAGAGTTAGTATCACTCATATGACAATCATGATCTAAATTCTCTCTATTATATTTAGAGAAAGTAGAGCAACGACTATCGAAAGCTAAATATTCTCATTCGTAGAAATACGTAAATATCTCCTTCGCGAGAGGATAAAGGATAGGAGAATTGATAAGCAAGTAGAGTAGAGCTTAAGTAAGCTCGAAGTGCTAGGGTTCTTAATTATTGGTAACAGGTAATTAAGAATATGATATAGTCTGACCTATAGAAAATAAATAATCTATAGATAATAAACGGAAACGGTTTATTAATAACATAAGTGGAAATCGATACAGAAGTTACAGATCTCTTAATCAAGAATGCAGCAGCAGACGCACGTCTCACATTCTCTCGTACTCTTCCTATTGGCGTCAGCAAAGCTGAACACTATAAACTATTTGTAGCTTAACGTAGTAATACGTTATGAAAAACTCCGTGAATTCATGGAAAGCCTTAAATGATACTGAGAGTTATTTATGGCAACCATGATCCAAGCCTCGTAAAGAGGAAGGAGCAACGACTATCAAAAAGTTAGCACAGGAGAAAGACCTGTGTGAGAACTTAGTAGAGTAGAGCCTAAGTAGGTTCGAAGTGCGGAGGTTCCAGGCAAGGGTAAAACAAGTCTGGAATATGATATAGTCTCATCTGCAGAAAATAAATAATCTGCAGCAGGTGATTTAATATCACCGTTAAGATAAATGGAAGGTTTCTCAGAGATTACTGCTCTTGCAGCTAGCATCATCTATAGCAAGACCCAGAGATTAAATAAGAATTATAGTCTCACGATATAGTAATATATTGAACAAATAACATCTTGATATGCTGGAAAATCCTTATAGCTTATCCCGCTAACTGAGTCAGTAATGATCAGTCAGAAGTGAAGTAGATAAGATTGGACAACCAGCAGGCAGGGGTCCTGATGAAGGATTCAGCCTCAACGACCATTCCCTTTATGGAAGTAGGAATTAAGTAATTCCGAAGTAAGATGTATCCTTTGTTATAAAGGATAAAGATATGGTCTCGTCTTGTACGAAAGTATGAGGAAATAATATTTCAATACAATCTAACGAATTGTGTTTAAGATTCAACGATATGCCCAACTACATGCTTATCGCACCTGACATCCTTCCTATCCTCGGATTCGTTAAGGGTTGGCAGGCAGCAAGTGTAAGCCGTGTAAATGGCCCTTATTTCGCAGGTTAATAAAAATAGATTTATTACAATCTATGTAGCCTGGCTATATAGCGATATATAGAATAATTGACAAATCTAATTGCTAGAAAGTCCTTAAGTTTTATTTACCACAACATGACCATGAAATAAAGGTAAATGTGAAGGTTATAAAAAATAATAAAAATTGGATAACTAGCAGCCAAGTCTCGAACAGAGAAAGGTTCAACGACTAATTCCTCCAAAGGGAATGTAAGATTCAAGTGAATCTGAAATGGTTTGCATCTCAAATAAATGAGATGAAGATATAGTCTAAACTTATTTGAAAGAATAAGCATATATGATCTAACGAATCATAACTACAATACATTTGACATTAAATGGGCTTAAGGTTTATGTAACTCCTAATATTGCAGCAGGTAAATTCGTTGTTGGTGTCAACGACGGTGACTTTGCAGCAAGTGCAGCTGTGGCTTTTAACGCAGCCTAATATAGTAATATATTAGTAAATAACTCCGTGAATTGCTGGAAAATCCAGAAATGGACAATCAGCAGCCAAGCTCGTAAGAGAAGGCTCAACGACTAATGAAAACACATATATAAGAGAAAAACTTATATAATGGAAGTGAGTAAAGTAGAAATCAAGTGATTTCGAAGTGCGGAGATTCTTTCAAAGGATAAAACAATGAAAGAATATGATATAGTCTAAACATTATAGTAATATGATGAATGATTAAATGGAAACGATTTAATTAGATAATATGATTGATATGCTCCTTGGGATATAAATAAAAATATCTCCTGAGGCCTTATCTAGAAATAGATAAGTGATAACACAATTAATTGCTGGAAAACCCTTTAGAGCTTTTCTACCACAATATCTAATAGATATGAAGGTTTTAAAAAGTGAAAAGATTGGGCAATCAGCAGCCAAGCTTCCTCCATTCAAGGGAAGAAGGTTCAACGACTAACGGGTAGCACCGTGTAGATTTCAAGTGAAATCGAAAGATTGTGTATCTATAAAAAGATAATAATATAGTCTCGTCTTATATGAAAATATAAGTTACTAATACAACGAATTAGTTAGAAGATAAACGATATGCCTATAGTGCCTTAGATTGTGTGGGCACAAGATAAATATAATAAATAAATTATCTTTAGAAAATTCTATCTAATAGACTTGGAAGTCCAGAAGTGGATAACAAGGCGCAAGTTCAAATACAGCGTGAACGACTTAATGATAGAACTTCATTTATGATGAAGATGCGAAAGTCTGATCTCAATTATAACTTAAATTAAAGATTGAGAAGAAAATTTGAAGTAATTTTCTCACCTAAATAGCATGCCAGGTACAAAGTAACACAAGAGATGACACAACTCTTAGGGCATGCGGATGGTTCAATGAGCCAAGGATGGTCAACTTTGAAATTTTTGAAGCATTAAGTAGTAATATTTAATGAAAACCGCGTGAATTTTTGGAAAGCCCAAACATGGGTAATCAAAAGCCAAGCTTGTATAAAAATAAGAAGGTTTAACGACTATCGAAAAGTTAATATAAGAGAAAAACTTATATGAGAACCTAGTAGAGTACATTTCAAGTGAAATGGAAGTGCGCGGATTCCTTAAAAGGATAAAACAATTAAGGAATATGATATAGTCTCATCTCAATAAACCAATGTTGAGAAGATAATCGGAAACGAATTATCTGTAAGATACATGATATGACCTCAGAATCCTCAACAAAGATCTTCTCGTAGCCGGAGAAGTTGTAGCGTAAACTATATAGGTAAATAGTAGCGTAAAAGCTTAATTTACAAAATTTCAGGTCCTGGTGAAAACTGGGACCTGTTTTTTTTTATGTATGTATGATTAGAGTAGTTGATTTATTTTCAAATATGTATTATAATGATAATAGAGGTAAATAAAATGAATAGTAAGAATAAACAACAATTAACTGAGGAAGAACAAGAAGATTACGAGTTTGAACAGGCATTGAAAAAACTCCCCATAATTCATGCCCTCCCTGAAGAGGATTGGGACTGTCCAGAAGATGACGAATATTGGATTGAATGGCAGAAGAGGAAGCATAAATGAAGAAATGGGAAATATGGTTTGCAGATGCACCTTTTGATAATGGTAGAGAGTCCAAGGTTAGACCTGTGCTGGTACTTAAAGTAAATGGACGAATGATAAGTACATTCAAGATAACCTCTAGAGAGCCTAGAACCAGATTTCCGGCCGAGTACTCTATAGTTCATTGGGCAGAAGCGGGACTATATAAACCCTCTACCATCAGAGGCTCGGAGGTACTTGAAATTGAAAGATCTAGATTTATGGATAAAATAGGAAGTCTGCAAGATGAAGATATTAGAAATCTTCGTAGGATTATAAGAGAGGAAAAACCGGAATATTCTCACCTAGTAGAAAGATTTATTCCGGATGACGATCCACAGATAGCCTGGATAAAAGCATAAGCGAGGTATATATCTATGATTGAGTTAACCATCAATATTGATTCCAAGGAATATAAAAGAAAAACCTCTAATGAGGTGCAAAATATTACATCTAAGATTTGTAGTTACCTTGGAGGAATTACGTGGGATTTCCAAATTCGTCCTTTTTATATCCATAACAAATCTCTCCTTTGGATTATGAATGATGAGATTGGCGAGCCCCAACTCAATGCAATTAAGGAATTCCTGAGAAACTGCTTACTTCCAAACAGTGCAAGTGCAGAGGTTATGGTGGAAAAATTTATATCATTAATAAACTCGCCTGAAGTTGAAAAGTTTCTTCCCGAATCTACAGGTAATATTTCTTGTAAGCCTGTTATGATTACTTTAAATACTCCAACAGAAAGTACAGTAACTCTTTCGGTAGAAAGATCTTCTAAGGATAAATATAATTATAGGTTCTAAAAAATTATTGCTAAATTATACGAATATAAAATTAAAGGAATAAATACTATGAACATGTTTGAAGAAGCAAAATATATAAATAATAACAAGAGATTAACAGAAAGCGTTATTTTCCATGAAGTAGATTCAGACGAAGTAGAAGACGTATCAGATTGGGCCATTCTTGATAATGATAAATGGTTTGCAAATGGTGACGGACTCATCCTGGAGGAAAATGGGGATTATAGAGAGCTTATATTCTCAAAGAATCATGAGACTGCTATTCATAGAGCTTTGGAAGATTTTGAGGGTGAAGAATTGCTTGAAGAGCTTAGAAGAATTACAGGCCTTGAGTATGTAGAAGATGAACTTTCAGATTACCCTGGAGGCTGGCAAAAGATTTATTATCCTAAAGGTGCTTTCGATGAGGAAGATCTAGGATGGTTCTCCGATGCATACTTCGGTAACTACACTGCATATGCAACGGTAGATGATAATGTAGATCCTCAATACATTTGGGTATTTGATTCAGATAAAAGAAGACCTGAGGAAATTATAGCTGCGGATACTGGATTACCCGTAAGCGAAGTAGTTATTAAGAAAATTAAGGGTTACAAGCAAGTACCTATTTATGAAGACTGATATATAAAATAATTAATACTCGGGAGTAGACTTTTTATCTACTCCTTTTCTTTTGCGTGTTTTTAGTTGACTTTTGCTTGCAAATAATATATAATATAAATAGAAATTAAGTGTGAGGTAAATATAAATGAAAAAGGCAATTACGGCAGAAGCAAAAGAACAGGTTGAGAAATGGTTGAATAAATGGGATGATCTTCTTACATCGAAAGGTTTCACATATGTAGGTGAAGACAATCCTGGTGGGAACTGGTACACAGGTGTTTGGTATGTTTCTACAGAAGATCCTGAAACGCAGCCTATTCGTATCATTTGCTTGAGTAAAGATGATATGCTGGAAAAAGCAGCCAGTGGAAGACTTTCTTCTTCCTTCACCATGTACAGAATTTTTATTCCTTATGAGGAAGGAAACATTGCTAATTCTTCTCGTGAGCATATTAATGTAAGCGATGCAGGAAAGAAAGCACTTGCTATGCTTGACAACCCGGCACTTATGCATGCTTATTCTGCAATTAAAGACGCCGATGCTGAGACTGCATGGCCTAAGGTAGTGAAGTGGGCAGCAGAAGCAAATAAGCGTTATAACAACAAGTGATGGGGTGAAATATGAAAGTTACAATTATGTATGAAGCGGATATTCCCGACGAAGATGAAATTTACGAAATGCTTGTAAATTTCAATAGCTTTATTCCATTTGAAAATGAAAAAACTGTACTCTATGCTATAGATGATAATATTCATACTATTCAGCTCCAAGATCTGGTACAGGCACATGCGGTATGTAGAGAAAACCTTCAACGACTGGAGAAAGTGAAGGTAGAAACAGAACATCTCTTAGACCTGAAAGAAAAAGCATATAGACAGCTAGATATTATTTGTAATATGCTCTGCTTTGCTATAAATAAGAATACAGGTAGTCTATGGGGTTAATTAAATGAAAAAAGGACTTCAACATTATTCAAAAATAGCCCTTCAATACCTCCGAGAACATCCAGAACATGGGGATATGATTACCTACGGGGATCTCACACTCATGGAGGATCTCTTTGACCTGTTTGGTGGAGATAGAAAAGAGCTGAAGAAGGTCGGTAAAATAGCATATATTGGACACAACTACAGGTTCCAATTCGTGCTGAATAAACTGGATAGGGAGAGTAAAGAGTCTAATGCCATTTTTGAAAAGTGGTATCTTAATTATCCAGGCATTATAAACAAACCAACAAGAGCATTTAAAATTAAGAAAAAATAATTTCTACTCCACTGTATGATATAGTGGAGTATTTTTATATGAGTAAATTAGATGAACTTTACAAGTTAAAAGAAGAGACCATTCAAGAAAATAATAAAAAATTAGCAAATGTTTATGATAAAATAGCTTTAGAATACTACTATAATGAGAATGAAGCTAATCGTTACATTCTTGCTCTTAGATACGGTACGCTGGCTCATAAATTAGATCCAGATAATGATAGATTATTTCGAAATGGAGAATATTACAAAGCAGCATGTTTTCGCAGTTATAAAGACCCTAAATATAAATTAGAAGATCACCTTAAAAAGCTTGCAGAGGAAGGATTACTAGAAGGTGCTAATATTTTAGATATAGGTCCGGAGAAGGGGCAATGGGGAAAATTTTTCAAGAGTATTTGCAATCCTGGAAGATTAGATGCAGTAGAAATATTTGCACCATATATAGAACAGAATCACCTAAATGATATTTATGATAATGTTTATAATGAAAATATAGTTAAGTGGGAACCTGAAAAGAATACTCATTATGATTTCTGCATTATGGGAGACGTGTTAGAACACCTAAACATAGGACAAGCACACCTTGTATTAGAAAAGCTAAAGAGAATATCTACTTCTAGTTATATTATAGTACCTTATTATTACTATCAAGACGAATTTGATGGTAACCCATATCAAAAACATATTCAAGATGATTTGGATGCTGATGTAATGAAAGAAAGATACCCACAATTGAGCCTATTATTTGGTAATGACTTCAAGGGTTGTTATTGGTTTCTATAAGAATAAAATTAGCTACAATCAATTATAGATTGTAGCTTTCTTTTTTGCTAAATTATATGTAATATTTCTTAGGTGGTTAGAGATGAAAAATACAAGATTATTTTTAAGTAAAAATAAATTAAATGAAGATTTAGATATAGTTGATTCTGTTAAGTATGATATGGCAGGTAGACCCATTGTCAAATTATACCGCTGGGAAAAAGAAAACCCTGGAAGATATGAACAAAAAGATGCCTATATTGCTATTGTGAAAGATAGCTTATATCATACAAGAAATAGTCCAGTATATTACACAATAATACCCCAGAGCTGTGATTTTGATCCCAAGACGGGTCATTACTTCCCCACCGCGGCTAAAAACATACCTATGAAGAGTCTTGAAGATGCTATGGAGTATGTAGAAACAACTTGGCCTAAATATAAAGATGTTGACTTTACAGGTAGGTTAAGGGGTAGTGGTAATTAAAACAGACGGAGTTCCAAGAATGTTTGTTTGGCAAAAAGGCAAAAAGATATAAATATATAGCTAAATGAAGAGGGTTTATTAAGCCCTCTTTTCCTTTTATGGAAAATCTTTAATCTTTTAATTTTTATTGGTGCTAAATTATACGAGATATTCTTTGAAGAATATGCAATTTTCTTCCTATTCACAGCGGGAGAATGATAAAAATTATAGAAAAATTACGGAGGATCCTTGTTAATGCAACTTGGTAATGGATTCAAATTAGTATACGAAAAAGGAATAGGAAGTGCAAGAAAGCTTTACGCATCTAAGCAACATGTTCCTACAGAAACAGACGGAGAGCTTGATCCTAATTTAGACGCACTTGGTGGAGTCAAGCTTGTTTATCAAAAGGATGGTAAAATTTGGGGCAGTAAAGAATCCTACCCTACACCTGATGATACATCAGCAACAATTACAGTAGACGGTACTCCCTTATTTGTTGATAGTGATGGCTCTCAAATTATAAGCAGTGAAGGTGCCCTTAAAGAGGCAATTAAAGCCGGTGGTGATGTTAAACTTGAAGACAATATAACCGATGTTAAAGAGAGTATCGAAGTAACGAAAAATACTTCCTTAGATCTTGCGGGCAAGACAATTTCAGGTACAGTAGATACACCCGGTAAGGTTGCTCTTTTCCAGGTAAGCGATTGTGATTTAACTATTAAGGGTGCAGGTACAGTTAATGTTGATGCTTATTGTGTGGATGTAGGTGCAACAAGTACAGGCGCTTCAGGAAATGTAACTATTGAAGATGGTACATTCGAGACACAATCAGCCTCAGCTGTTCAGGTTGAAAAAGGTACACTTACAATTAAGGGCGGTAGCTTCAAAACAACCTATAGAGAACCCACATATTTAATTAACGTTATTGATGGTTCAAGAGATGAAAGTACTGTTAAGATTTCAGGTGGTAGATTCTACCAGTTCGATCCTAGCCATGTAAATGAAGGTGAAACTACAAGCTTTGTAGAAAAAGGTTACAAGGTAGTTAAAGAAGGTGATTGGTACGTGGTAGTTACTGAGGATACAGTAGCGAGTGCGAGTACTAAAGACGAACTCCTTTATGATATAACCAACGGTGGTGATATAAAAATAACCACAGACATTACAGGTGTAGATAGTAGATTAAGAGTAGAAAAAGACACAACCATTGATCTTGATGGGAAAACCATTAGTAGTGAAGATGACGGTACGGCTTTTATAGTAGTAGGTGGTACACTTACAATTAAGGGTAACGGAACTATTGAAAATACCAATGGATATGCTCTCTACGCGGGTTCAGTAAAAGATGGTGAAAAAACAGGTAACATAGTAGTTGAAGATGGAAGCTTTAAAGGAGCTACTACTGTAGTCCATGCTATTAGAGGAAACGTAGAAATTAGAGGTGGTACCTTTAAGGTAGACGGTGGCTCAACTGGCTCTCAGTACCTGCTTAATTGCCAAGATGATGCATCTGGAAAAGCCAGTATTAAAGTTACAGGTGGTAAGTTCTATCAATTCAACCCTGCAGAAGCTGATACACATGATAAGGGCACAGCTGAGAAAATTAACTATGTAGCAGAAGGTTATAAAGCAGAAAAAGAAGATAATGACTGGTATGTAGTTAAACCCAGTGAAGAATAACTTTTCATAAAATTGTCACTAACACCAGATGTTGGTGGTAGTTTTATATATACAAGGGAGGGGTTGAGTAGACACCTCCAATATTCAACCCCTCTTAATTTTTTTTTTAATAATGGAAGGAGGTAAATATTTTGGACTTACAAGCCTATCTTGATGAGATTAGATTTAAGTTAACAGGCGGAGTGCTAGATCTTGAACTTACAGATGAAGCACTTACAAAATGTGTAGATGCCGCTTTACGTGAAGTTCAAAGATATATAGACACTACCAAATTAATCACTATTGATTATAAACCATGTATGGATTTGACCCCATATCATGTTAGTTCAGTAGCAAGAGTATTTAGAGCGGATAATTATCTCAATCCAACTGCTGCAGGGGACGGAACTGAAGATAAAACATATGCAGAAGCAGATCCTATGTGGATGGCACAATGGCAGATGATGGCAGGTGTAGGCAACATTTATAACCTATCTGATTGGGTTTATAATTATGCTGCATGGAATACCGCATCACAATTAAGAAATACCATGTCAACAGACCTTCAATTTAGGTTTGATAAACATACCAATTTCCTATATGTTAGTTGTGCCTTCTCAGGTCCTGTTAAACTGACTGTTGAATACATTCCTGTATACCAAGATGTATCAGAGATAAAATCAGATTACTGGATTGACATGATAATGAATATGGCTTTAGCAATTGCAAAAGTCACAATTGGTAGAATAAGAACAAAGTTCTCCCAATCAAGTGCTTTGTGGAGTTTAGATACAGGCATACTTGAAGAAGGGCAAAATGAATTAGCTGCGTTAAGAGAGCAAATGAAAGCCGATAACCAGCTTTGTTATCCAATAGACTAAAATAAAATTTTAAATACACACCCTGAAGATTATTCCATATGGGTGTAATAGTTTTCAGGGTTAATTATATAAAACCCTTAGGAGATTCAGATGAGCTTAATCAACGAAGCGTTTAAAGAATTAAAAGGTATAGATTTAGACGAAGAGCTTTTCTCCTTTGATGAGAAGGGTGCACGTGACTTATCATACTTTTTAGATAATACTTCAGACCCAGTTCTTGATGTTGTTGATCCTTTAGCAACGGATGAAGAAGAATTACAGCCCAACTATGAAGGTAATGTGATTTGTCAGTGCTGTGTCTGTAAGCAATTAATTTATAAGAAACCAGAAGATATCGTAATCGATGAAGAGACTCAAAACGTCAATGTAGGTGAAGAGTGCCCTCATTGCTATAACACCAGAGGCTTTAAAGTTATTGGTCAAGTAGAGCCTTACTTTGATAAAGATGAAGTCAAGGTTACTGTTGACGATGATGAAGTAGCAGTTGAGGAAGATGAAACTGAAGAAGTAACAGAATCCCTTAATGAAGCATGGGAAGACGGAAGTGAAGTAGAAGAATTTATAGGGCTTAAGGGCACATTTAAAGGTCTTTATCCTGGCGACCTTAAGAAAATGTACAGTAGTTGGGATAGAAGATTAGGGAGACCTACAGACCCAGAAGAAAAAGAAGACTATGATGAACTCAGATCCCATTATGGTGAAACTGTAGAGATTATAGATATTAATCAATTTAATGGTGGTAATAATCCTGCAGAATCTCTCAACAACTCTTATTGGGAAATAGAGCTTGAAGATGGTACTTCAATTGCAGGTATAGCAGGTGATTGTATTGATTTTCATAGTATACCCAGTTCTAATGTTTCCCTTAGTGAATCTTGGGAAGATGCCTATGAGCAGTTTACAGATATTATAGATCGCAGTATGGGAGATCCTGATCAGATAGAAAAGCAGGTTGATGCTCTTTATGCAAAACATAAAGGAGAAAAAGATTGGGATTTTGCCTACAGTAAGTGGATGGAAACTGCAGATGATGATACATTAACAGAAGATACTGTTAAACAGGGTAATAAGTGGGTAAATAAAGGTAAAGAAGGTACTCACGGAACCTTCAAGACCAAGAAAGCAGCAGATGCACAAAGAAAAGCAATGTATGCTTCAGGTTATAAAGGCGAGTCATTAAAAGAAGATCTTGATCCTGCATTAGTTGCTAAGATGGACAAAGAATCATTTGTTAATTACGCTACAGTCAGAAAGGGATGGACTACAGAAGAAGCTGAGGATTATCTCAAAACTTACTTTGACGAAGCACTTGATGAAAAACTAACAATTGAAGTTACAGAAGAAGACATCAATCATTTTGATGAAGATACAGGTGATGTAATTGTCGATAAAGCAAAATTTGTAGGTAAAGACGTTCAAAAGGGTGATTATGTAACTCTTAAATTTACCGATGAAAATGAAGACGCAGATACCCAAGATTACAAGTTTGTAGAAGAAACAGAAGACGGTTTCAAACTTGAATGGATTGGAGCTAAAGAACTTCATGAAGACTTCCAAAAAGCAACAGTAGAAACAGGTAGTTCAATTTTAAGTATGGAATCAGATGATAGTGGAAAGGTTACAGTAACTTCAGAACCCCGCAAAGCAGAAGAGGGTGGTGACGAAACAATTGCCCCTGTTTCCGATGAAGTAATAGCAGAGATTGAAGACAGCAATTCTGAAGAAATCGAAGAAGAAGAAACTACTGAAGAAGAAACTACAGAAGAAGATACTTCTGAAGGAGAAGGTGAAGAAGAAACTTCAGAGGAAGAAGAAGAAGTTTCAGTAGATGAATTTGAAGAAAGTTACTTCAATGATTTAGGTAAGAAATATCTTCAAGAAGTCTACAATAACGTAACTTCATATGAAACAACTAAAGGCTCTATTGACGGAAAGAAAATTAAATTAGAAGGTGTTATTTCTTTCAAGTCAGGTAAGAGAGCTAGAACAGAATTCTTCTTTGAGGGTTATTCAGTTACTAAAGCAGGAAAAGTAAAATTCCTGGGTGAAAATGCTCAAATTACAGGTAAGAAAAATGCCTTTACTCTTACAGGTAGTGTAAATAAAAGTAAATTATTTGCAGAATCTCTTACATACAATTACAGAGCAAAAGATGCAGTTACAGGTAAAACTGTAAGAGAATATGGTACAGTTAAGAGATAACTTAAAAATCTCTTTCTCAAATATCAGAAATTATAAAAAGGAAAATAATTTTTATATGGCAAATTTATACGAATCAATGAATAAATATTTCGAGAGTAAATATGGTGATGATCTCGACAATGTTAAGAAAGTAGAAAAGAAATCTCTTAACGAAGCTCTTTTACTTGAAAAGAAATTAGATTTAGAATCACTTCTTTTCCCACTCGATACCGAAGGTAAGATGGATAAGAAAGAAAAGAAGCAAATGGCAAAAGATTTTTTACGTGATCTAAAAGATAGTTTTGGCCTTAAAGGAAGTGCACTTAATATTGTTCTTAAGTGGTTCTTCAGTGATTCCTTACCCGCTAAAGCTAAAAAGTATTATGATACTGAAAAAAATGCTTATTCAAAATATGAAGAGCCTTGGGACTTTAGTTATGGTGATGTAATAAGAGAATTCTTATCAGAACCTCTAGATTATGATATATTCCAAGGAAAAGATCCTAAAGAAGTTAAAATTGTTAAAGAGGCACTTGTAAAGTATGATCCCAAGGGATATGCAAACTTAAAGGAAGGAGTAACTTCCCGTGAGAAAATGGGGGAAAGCATTAGATCCCGTAGAGCAATGAAAGAAGCACGTGGTCGTACTTCAGGTAAATTTACAGTTCAGAAAGCACTATTAGATGCTCATTTAGACCTTCCAAGAGATTTAAGTCCTGAATCTCAAAAGACAGCAGTTAAGAAAGCATTAGATGTTCTTAAATCAGCAAGAGCAGCTGCAGAAACAGATGCAGAAAAGAAACAATATGATAATGCAATTAATATCTTAACAAACAGACCCACTCCTGTAGCTTTCAATTCCCTCGGTGCTTGGTATAGTGGTATTTCCATGAGCGAGCAGATGGGTAGCAAAAGCAGAATGATGAAAGAATCTGCAAATCCTTTAGCTCGTATTAAAAAAATTGACACAAGAAAGTATAAGCTCATAAATAAAAATAGCTATGATAATGTCAATACCTATGAAGTTAAAGATGGTTCCTTAGGTAAAAATATAAATCAATTTGATGCTTGGGGAGCAGATTTGTATTATGATGTAGAGGAAAATAATTGGTGGGTTATGAATGATATGATAAACCCTGAAGATACAGCATCTAATACAATAGCTGAAGCTATTAAGAAAGCTTATGATGAATTTAAGGACTGGGACGGTGATTATGAAGATGCAAAAGTTGTAGGCTATGCTATTGACGATCATGAAATTGATTACAATGCACCTGCAGATGAAGATTCGGAATTTAATTTTTATCTTATAGACTTAATTCATAGTTATGAAGATGAAAAGGATGAGGATAAGGATTTTGACGAATCCCTTAAACGTACACCTAAATTTAAGATTAACCGCAGAAAAGTTGAATCTCTCAAATCAGCACCCAAACGTCATAAATTAGGGGAATCAAAAGTAATTATTTCTCGTAAATCAATGAAAGAAGATCTTGGTGAAGATATTGCAAGATATCAAAGATATGTAGATTACGACATGAAACACTACGGTAAGATTTCAAAGAAAACTCAAGATCTTATCGATAAAGCAGGCCTTCAAGTAGTCAAAGATCAGTACGGGGATTATGAAGTTACAGCAGGTCATTATGAAGAGGCTTGCAGGTCTCGTAAATCAATGGGATCAAAAAAAAAGTCTGAGATAACCGAAGCTAAAGAAGAAAAAGATCTTTGGGATATTATATATGGAGAACTAACAGAAGATGGTTCCCAATATATAGTCCCTGAAACAGGTAAGCCCCGTATTAACAAAGGTGCAGGTTACAAATTTGATAGCCAAATTGCAGTAGATAGAGCCGGAAACATTGTTGTAAAAGCAAAAGAAGAGAGAGATCTCAAAGCCGCAATTGATATTGCAGATAAACATAAGGATAATGGTGTAACTTACAATATCGATCAAAGTAAGTACGATAAAAATTATCCCTACTGGATGACTATTGAGATTCCTGAAAAGTATAAAGAATGCTTCAAAGAATCCAAACTAACCGAAAAGAACTGGGAATATAGTGTTAGTAATTCAGTATCTAGAGAATTCAGAGATGCAATTCAATCAGATGATGAAGATTATGAAAGAGTTAGAAGAGCAATAATTGCTGTTTATGACGACATTCATGAAAATGCACCCGAACTTCTTGATGATGATGATTATGAAGACTGGGTTACAGAAGAAGCAGAGGTTGTAGATCTTGACGATGATGATGATGTTAATTATTTATTAACTAACCTCTATGATTTCTGTGATAATGCAAACATTTGGATTGGTATCTAAACAATTAAGAAAGAATATTACCCTCCTCTCTACTATCGGGGAGGAGGGTAAATTATATTTTTGGAGGAGTTGAATGGCTATCTTAAATGAAGATAAGCGAAGTGAACTCATCTCCAGAGGCCGTAGAGGTGAAAAGGAGAAGGGGGACGGGAAAAGTAGATATGAAAAACGCGTCAATTCCCGAGTCGCTTCTACAGTCAAGGAATTTAACCAAATAGATATGGAATCCCTGTTTAAGTATAGTATACTTACAGTAAATGTACCTGTGCAGGGAGAAACAGATAGTTATTTAGTAAGAATAAAGTTTGGTGGATTTCTTGATGAACTCCATAAAATACTAAAACAAACAAATAAATTTGATCTAAAATCAGTTACAAGAGCTCTAATTAATTGCTTTGATAGAGATGATGTTTATATTCATTGTACTTGTCCTGATTGGCAGTACAGAATGAGTTTCTGGGCATCTATGAGTAAAATAACAAGCGGTGCACCAGAAAATAGACCTTCAAAAATAACTAATCCCCGTAATAATTTAGGGCCAGGGTGTAAGCATGTAATGTTAGTATTATCAAATAATAGATGGGTATTAAAAGTAGCTTCAACTATATTTAATTATATTAATTACATGGAAAAGAATAGAAAGAAACAATATGCTGATATAATATATCCTGCAATATATGATAAAAAATATGAAGAACCTGTTCAATTGTCCTTTGACGATAGTGATGAACTTAGTAGTGATGCAGAGCTTATAGACACAGCAAACATTCAAGGAAGGACAAGAGGTCAATTCAAACCAGGTAATCCTTATAGATTTCAAAAGAAGCCAGGTGTGGGCGTAGGTCAAATCCCTATTCAAGGAGACGAAGAATGAACTATTATAGAACATTAAATGAAGGGCTTGACAGGTATGTTGAGCGTGAATTAAGAGAAGATAATGAAGAAGTCCTTGATGAGGGGATATTTGATAATATAAAAGATAAAGTTACAAATGATCGTTTTTACTATGTAAATGGTACCTTAATTGGTAGTGATAGTAAGGCAGAAAAAAGTTTCTGGAGTTTAGTTAACAGTACAAACTTAACTAAAAAAGAAAAAGAAAGACTTAAATCTCAAGGAAATCGTGTAGGTAAACCTTTTGAAGCAAAAGGTAAAGACAAAGAAGGTAAAGAAATAACCTATACATTTGAAATTACCATCCAGCCAAAGAAGGTAACTAAACAAAATAAAGAAGCCAGGAAAAAAGAAGAAAAAAGAAAAGAAGAAATTAAAAAAACTACTGATACAAAGGGTAACCTTAATAGTAAATATAAATTAACTTCTAATATAAACGATAAGGGTGAAATAACTCTCAAACTTGGAGATACAGAATTAGCAACTTATCCCAATAAAGAAGTTGCTTTAAAAGCCATTGGAGATGCAGTAACTGCAATTGCTAAAAGTAAATAATTTCTTTTTGGAGATCTTAAATGGATATTAGTAACATATTAAAAGATCAAGATAAATATGGGATTTTATTATCTCCAGATATAAAAATACATCGTAAATATTTTGAAGAAATGGTAAAACTCCATGGTATTAAAGTAGTTTATTTCGCACCAAGGCCTGGAAAACACTACACAATACAAACAGAAATAAAAACAAACTTTCAAGAGCCCGAAGTAATTGAAGTTATTTTTGATGAATATCCAAATCAAAAATCAATGAAAAAAATGGGTTGGGTTTCCGAACTTCAAGAAGGATCATCTCTTATTTCTGTACCTTATGATTTACACGATATTCAAGCAGGTGCTTTATTTGCTATTCCAAGTGGTTTAGATCATACTTCAGGTAGATTATTTAGAGTTACACAATTAACAAATACAATGGTGTATCCAGCATCAATCACATGTGAAATTGTACCTGAGTATGAAGATACATTACCTAATAGTAAACTAATAGACCAAACACACCATGACTTTAACTTATTAAGACAAGAAGGAGATAGCTTCTGATATGAAACTACTTATAGAAAAATTAATCGATGGAATATCAGAAAGTGATGCAGCTAGTTTAGATAGAACAGATCCAGAAAAAGTAATGCAAGTAGTACATACAGCAAGTATTTTTCCTAATCAGCCAGCAGTAAAGAGCTACGAGGATGTAGTAGCAGATTCGATAAAAAAGTATGGGCTAGATACTGCAAGAAATAAATTTTTACCATTTGTAGTTAAAAATAATATTCCTATTGGTGAAGTAGATGCTAAGATAATTCAAAAAGCTTTTCAAGAGGGTCAAATAAACTTAACGCCCAATAGTTTTGCTTCGCAATGGCTTTATGATGAGCGTGCATATACTGGACACACCTCAAAATTAAACGCTCTTGTTATTCTTTCAGATCCAGATGAAGCTGCTAAATATGCGGACCCTAAAACCCGTAAAGACCTATTAAAGACTCTACTCCCTGCAACGACTAAAGAAGATATAGGTGATGCTTTAGATAACTGGCAAACAAAAGATGGCACTGATGCAGATGCTAGAGGCGGCGGAAAAAGAGGCCGCGGGGGAAGTGATGGAAAATCCAAAACTGCAAAAATATCTAAAGATGATAGTGATGATGTAAGAAAGACAAAGCTTTTAGATATATTTAAGGGTAGATATGGATTAAGTGATAAAGATATAAAATCAATTATAGATGCTAATTATGATGGTAGTAAAGATCTTAAAACAATTTTTAGTAAAATAGAAAGTGCCATTTCTGAAAAAGCAGGACTTACTACTGAAACAGATTAATATAAATATATTAAAATAACTTGATGGTGGGGAGGTAATCATCAGTGTTTTTAAAAATAGAAAATCCAGACGGTATAAATTTATCAGCCTTCTGTGAATATTTAATAGGTGAAATAGTTGATTATGTAGATGAAGGTACTGATCTGGATGAGGAATTAGCCAAAAACTGGACAGATTATTTTAAGTCTACAGATTTAGGTTGGGTTAAGGACGAGTTAGGAAATTCAATAGCTCCCACATTTGATTTTATAATGGATCAATACTTTGATGCTTTATATTTTTACGAAACAGACGGAGCATATTTCATAACTTCTGATTCAAATAGGTTGCTAAATTCTACGGATCTAACAATTGATTCATTAGCTACTATGATAAATGATGGAGTAATAGGTATGAAAGCCTATGCTTATATAGACCAAGTCTTCAACTATTTTGCAGAGAAATTGCAAGATTATTTTAACATTTATTTATTAAGTGTTGAAGAAGATGATGGAGGTAGCTAATGTCTGTTGCTCTTTATGATAAGATAGTAAAAGATAAAATAGCTGGATGGGTAGTAGATCCAAATATGACAGTATATGGGCCAGACGAAACATCAAGATTGTTTAGGCACCAAGCTGATGTAAATGGAGACAAGCCCATATCATTACCTCTTATCGCAATAAGCAGGGATAGAGATTTAGAAATAGTAATGACTGCTAAGCATCCATTAGCATATATGGGAAAAACTTTTAATGCTACTTTCGATGCTGCAGACCACTTAAATGCAGTACCTTGTAGGATAGGCTATCAAATAGATATTTATACAAGATATCAAGCAGAAGCAGATGAATATGTAAGAAATTTTGTATTTAATATAATAAATTTCCCTGCAATGACTTTAGAAATACCTTACAATGATAGTAAGAATGTATATACTTCATATTTAACTTTGTTATCACCTATAAGGGATAATAGTGATATACAAGAGAGATTAATTCCGGGCCAATTTACAAGAATGACAATTAGTGTAAGATTAAATGATGCTCAATTATTCTCTTATAATCATAAGCTTATTCCTAAGATAACAAGGATAGAAATAGAGCCAAAATTAAAATATAACATCGAATTTGATATTAATACAGATATTAATGTTCAATGGAGTAACATGCTGAAATTCCCCAATGAGAATAGCGGGGTATTTGGTAAAAAGGTATCTGTAGAGATACTTGATGAGGACTCAAAGGAAGAGGTAGAGACCCAACCTACCAAAATTTCCAAAACTAAGAGTTCGAAGAAAAAATAAGGAGTTCATATAGATGCCTCATATTAATATTAAAATTGAAGATAATACGGGTGCTGAATATAGGGGTGACGAAACTGTTGTATTTATCCCAGGTAAAGTTGCCATACAAGAAGGTAAAGCAGATAGCAATAATTGCGTCTATATAAGCGCTTCTGAGTGGGATATTCTAAAAAACATACTCGATACCTCTTCACTGGGTACAGATGAAGCAAAAGGTACAGTTGCATTAATAGAAGCTTGTTTAAGTAATAACATGGATGTTTTGTACCATTGTATGAGTAATTATAGTAGTACAAATTTCTTCCCCCAGCCCACTTCAGATGGTTATCTCTTTTTATATGATAAAGACAATTATAATGTTAAAATTTTAACTACTGGTTATTATAATGCTCTTAGTTACAAAGCAAGTGCTAGTGAAGGTCCCCAAGACGGAGGGGTGACTTTTGCCATTAATGGCGATACTAGTGAGTTAGTAAGAATAGCTACAATAGCAAATACTAGAAAAGATTGTGTTTTAATTACAGGTGCAAGCTGTAGTGGTGAAGTTACAAAAAATGGTGATGCATTTGCAAATGCAGTAAAAAAAGATGTTGAAAAGATATCGGTAAGTAGTGATCCTAAAGATTCCGTTTTATCATATGCAGCATTACTAATTCCTGATCTCACAACTACTCTTACAGTGCATGCAGCTGGAGATGCCGTATATGAAAATTTGAAAATGCCCAGCGTTTATGCATATCTACAAGCATATGGAAAATGCGTTGCTAAAGGAGCCGGTTGGTTACCTATTGCAAATTCAGAAAGAGGTTACGTTGGTAGTTATGGAGCTCCAGATTTAACAGTTACTAAATATAACATGGATAAAAACATTATTGTTGATACGGAAGGAACAAGTTTCAATGGTATTGTTAATCTTAGACCCTATGGTAACGTTATTTGGGGAGATAGAACACTTCTTAAATTAACAACTACAGTTAAAGCAACTGCTTACTTAAGTTTAAGATTACTTGTTTGTGATGTTGCTAAGCGTGCATATCAATCAGCTGTTAGATATACATATGAATCAAATAACGATATAACCTGGTTTAATTTCAAAACAAGAGTTACAGAGTTATTGGATGAAATGGTTGCTGCAGGTGTATTAAGTACATACAAGATGAGAAAGCAACCTTCAAAAGAATATAACAAAATTACTTGTAAAATTACATTATATCCCAACTTACCTGTTGAAAACTTCGACATTTATATCAATCTTGAAAATGCAGAAATTTCAACTAGTGGTGAAGAAGAGTAAGGGTGGAGGAGAATAAATAATGGGAGCTACACCTAATAGTAATAACTATAGTGCTTATCATATTTCACAAAACACTGTAGAATATAATCCCCAACGAAAAAATAACTTCATGTTAATCGTTGATTTTAGTGATGACATGTTAAGAGTAGGGAGCGATGAAAATTCCACAGAGGTTAGTGATATAATTACAGCACTTGATGCTCAAAAACAATTAATATTATCTCTCAGAACATGTAGTACTCCTAAGGTATCTCAAGGTAAACTTACAATTAGTAGAGGCAACTCAGTTATTAAATTTGCCGGTAAGCCTGAATTTGCTGACTTAACCTTTGAGGTATATGATTATATAGGTGGACAAGTTAAAGATGCATTACTTGCATGGCAAAATTTGTCCTACAATAGTAAATACGACTATATAGGTACTGCAAGAAGATATAAAAAACATGCCCAACTTCTTCAATTGACACCTGATGGAACTCTTGTAAGATATTGGGAAATCGAAGGTATGTGGTTAACTGAAGTAACCCCAGGAGATTATGATTACACTGCAGATGATGTTCAAACAGTAAGTTGTACTGCAGCTATAGACTGGGCAGAAATGCACATGCCAGATGAAATGACAGTTTAATAATTGCTTAATATACTCAGGCTGGCTATGAAGTTACAAAGGTAGCCAGCCTTTATTGTATCATCCATTCTTCTGTATAATTATAGTGGATAGTACTAAATTTTGGAGGTGACAAATGTCTGAATATACAATTTCAGAATTTGGTGAATTACCCAGTAAGGGTAAAATTTATAAACAGACAGTAAATCCGCAGATACATCTTCGTTCTATGACAACAGAAGAGGAAATGAGAAGATTAGCCTATTCAGAACTTCCTTACAAACCTCTTTGCGATGTTATAGATGCTTGTTTAGTTGAACCTATAGGAGTATCTGCTTATGATTTATGTTTAGGGGACTATCAGTACTTACTACATAGATTAAGAGTAGTCACATATGGTCCTGAGTATCCTAGTGCTTCAGTTTGTCCTATTTGCGGTCGTGTAAATAGAACAGAATTAAATCTTGATCAGGTCCCTATTATTCCTTTTAATGAAGAAGAATATAATGATTCTTTAAATCTTGAATTACCCGGTTGTGGAAAGAGAGTAAAATTAAAATTTATGACACCTAGGGATGTTGATGAAATAGTAAAAGAAGAAAAGGAATTTAATGTTAAAAATCCAGAAAGTACAATCAACATTAATTACTTATTAACATTAAGACATTCCATAGATAGTGTCAATGACCAACATTTAGATAAAATTAAGTTAGATATTTTCCTTAGAAAACTAAATATGAAAGATACTAACTTAATTTATAAAACAATGAATAAATTAGAAGAAAAGGTAGGGTTAGATACGCACATTCAAAATAAATGTACTAATCCTAAGTGTGGCGCGAAATACGTGACAACCTTTCGCATCACAAACGAATTTTTTGGACCAACAGTATGATGATAAAGGTAAACCTCTTGGTCCAGAAAGATACAAAGAAATTGTTAGAGAAAGATACTTTATAGCAAAACATTCACATATATCCTATAATGATACCGGTAAAATGACTCCAAAAGAAAGAGAATTTATTCAAGAATTTATTGTAGACGATCTGAAAAAACAGAAGGATTATGTGGAAAGTACAGTTAAAGAAGTACAGTTAAGAAATGGCAGCGTAAGAAGGGGTTAGTATCATGGCTACAGGTAGTGTTAGATACAGTTTAAGAGGAAGATCAGGCGCTGGTGATACCAGTGCTAGTTCTGCAGATGATATGGCTCGTAAAATTGCTGACATGGAAAGAGTGGGCAATAAAAGGCTAGAAGAATTAGCAAACCAGTATGGTGAAAGCTCAGAAAAGTATCAAAAAGAAAAAGAACGTCAAGAAAAAGCTAAAGAAAAACGTTTATCAGAATATCGAAAACAACTACAAAAAGAAGAGATAGATGAATATGAAGAACTATTCGGTAAATCTCTTGGAAAAGTAGTTAAAGAAAGAGCTATAGCTCTTGCTAAAGAAATCGGAAGTGCCTTTGGTAACAGCGTAAAAGAATACTTAGATATTTATACCAAATACATGACCCAGGTAAATGCAAGAATACAAGGTGCAGGTCGTGGGTTTGACTATGAAAGCATAAATGATAAGCTAAGAGAAAATACCGCATTAAATCCTTATATTAAATATACAGATACTTTAGATAAGTTAGCCAGACTTGTAGATTTAGGTATTGCAGATAACTTAGTACAAAGAGCATTTCTAGATACTATATCAGATAAGATAGCTACTACATTCGATGCTGCTCAAGGAAGTCTATTAGAGATTATACGTATCCAGCAAAGAGACTCAACAGCAGCAAGATTGGGCATGGAAGCAGAATTAACCCAACTATTTAACCATTATTTCAGTGATACAAGCTATCTGAGTGAAACTTTTGATAATGTTCAAGCTTCCTTAATTGATCTTAGTGCTCAGTTAAGTGATAGAGAAGCAGTCGAATTTGAATACATGGTACAGAAATGGTTAGGTTCTTTAGGTTCTGTAGGTGTTTCATCTTCTACTCTATCAACCTTAGCACAAGGTATTAACTACTTAGGCTCTGGTAATGTAAATGCTTTAAGTAGTAATCAGTCTCTTCAAAACTTACTTGTAATGGCGGCTAATAGAGCAAACTTAAATTATAGTACTTTATTAACAGGAGGAATGAGTGCCTCTGATGCGAACCTATTACTTGCTAGCTTAATTCAATATGTACAAGAAATTGCAGGATCAGGTAATAATGTAGTTAAACAACAATTTGCTCAAGTATTTGGCATTACAATGGCTGATATGAGGGCATTTACAAACATTAGCGATTCTGTAATAAATGAATTATATCAAAGCGGCATGACATATGCAGATACTCTAAACGAATTAAATGACCAGATGGATCAGATAGGCAACAGAATGCATATGTCAGAAATGATAAATAATGTAATAGATAACGCTCTTGCAGCAACAGGAATGGGAGTTGCAAACAGTCCTTTAGGTTATGGTTTATGGAAAGCCGCAGACATGTTAGAGCAAATTACCGGCGGTATAAATTTACCCTTCATTGATGTCATGGGTAATGGTATAGACTTAAATATGAGCCTAGAAGGCTTAATGAAATCTTCTGTAGTTGGAATAAGTGCAATTGCTAACTTAATAGGCGGTTTAGGTAATCTATTTGGTGGCGGGTTAGGTACATTTGATGCAGCAGGTATAAATAGCAAATGGAATGTAGGCCTTAATAAAGGCGGATTCTCAACATATCTTAATGCTGGAGAAGTATCATCTAAAAAATCTTCTACTAACTATGTATCTTCAGGTAATGAGCTTGGTATACAGCAATCATTAGCAGATGAGCAGAAAAAAGCTGGTACGCAAGTAAATGGAGAAACACCGGATGAAGATAGTCCAATATATTGGATGAAACTTATATTAGCATACTTAACCACAGATAATGAAACTAATCCTTTAAGTGTAAGAGTTACAAACCTTGATCTTTATGGAAGTGCCTTAAATACTTTAGGATAAAGGGAGATAGTAGATGTTTAGATATAATGAAGCTTCATTTACAAGTCAATTTATTCAAAATTTACTTAGAAACACTCCTACGCCTATTATGCCAATCTTAACAGATACGCAAAACAAAAATATAAACAAAGCATCAAACTTCTCTTATATTTATAATAAAAATTTCTACAGTGGAAATAAAATAATAGAACCATATGAGTTTGGTAAAAAATACCCAAACATAACTGATAATTATATTCCTACACAGAGTTATTATAGTACAGAATTGCATGAACACTTGGGTAACTATTTGAGAAACTATAGTGAATATTACAAAATAGACTTAATGGGATTATATAATTGTTTTTCAAATAGATTAATATCAAATATAGTACTACCATTAAAGCAGAGAGAAAAATCGGAAAGTGAAGATGTAGATAGTAACGTAACTGATGTTTGGTATGACCACAGTAATGTAAGTGATGACTATATAATTACAGGTTTCCCTATTAGAGTAGGAAGTACATACATTATCAAAATATATGGAACTGTAAGAGGAAACATAACTATCCAACCCGCATTTTATAATGGTAGTACTTTTATTCAGGTATTTAAGAATAAAAGTGACACTACTCCTATAGTATTTGATCATACTAACTACGGACATGTAGATACCATACAGTACACATTTAATGGGGATAGTAATAAAATAGGCTATAATAAATTACTTCAAAATCAAAAGTACCTGTATTTGTTTATCCAGGTACCTGTAATAGAAAATTTAAGAATGTCTGTAGTAGAAAGCAATAATTTCTTTAATGTGGTAAATAATACACTTCTTAATTTACCTGGTGATATAAATTATAATGTTCCCTTTAGTGATAGACTACTAGAATTTCTAGTAGGAAATGTAATTACAAGAGAAGATCCTATAAAGCAAAATATTACAAGAGTACAAAGCCTTATAAATATAATAAAACCTAAGGGTGTTACTTTTAATGAATATACAAAAGGAACAAGTAGTAATATAGATGTCCCTCCTTATAACAACCTTGCCTCTACAGGTAAAGAATACATACCAATGCCAGGTATGTATGATGATACTTTAAGAATAATCCTTTATGATTATTTAAGTAATAGAGGAATACCAGATTTTACAGGCTATGTAGATAAAGATGTAGAACAAATATTAACAAAAGAAGCAAAGGTAAGAACAGTTTATTCTAAAGGAAACTATCCATTTCAGAAATCCAGTGGGAGGTAAAAATAGATGAGATTTAATCTTATAGAAAACTACATTTATATTTACCAACTAAACAAATATTTAATTATACCTACATACCCAGAACAAATAAATGACTCTTTAGGTTCCACATTTAATGAAACCCAAGCACTTTCCCGTACTGCACCTGTTTATGCATACGCAAATTCAGGTCCTCGACAAATACAGTTCACTTTTGACCTACATAGAGATATGATGGATCAATTTAATAGAGGAAATAGAGCGTTTACAGAAAGTAATTTACTTGAAATGGGTGATGATTATATAGATGCATTAGTAAGATACTTACAAGCAATGGCTTTACCTTCTTATAAAATAGGGCAAGTACAATCAGCTATAAGTACCGGTAAATTAGTAAACCCTCCTGAAGTGGCTGTAAGATTTGGTAATACATTATTTATAAAAGGTATTGTAAAGGGAGATGTAGGCGTTGTTTATTCAGGGCCTATAGCTAGAGATAATAAATATCAAATGATTCAAGTCACATTTACAGTAGTAGAAACAGAACCCCAAGATGCAAATACATTGTCAAAATGGGGCAGTATGAGAGGTTTAGAAGCTGTAATGACTAGAGGACTTTACAAATCTGCTTAAAGGAGTCATAAATGGCAAATGCAACTAAAAATTATAAAAACTATGACTACATAAGTAGATATGAAAGTTTCCCATATTATTATGATCCCAATAATAATAGATACTATTACGGAATAACTTCTTTCTTAAATACTGATACAGCTTATGTTTTATATGAAGTAAAACCTGGAGATAGTTATGATAGTATAGCACTTGATAACTATGGTTGTTCCTTATTTTACTGGGTAATATGTGATTATAATGCAATATTTGATTCATTAAATCCCCCAGTTCCAGGTACAAAATTAAAATTACCTGCACTTAATAATATTAGATTTGAGCAGCGATAAGCATTGACATTTGGAGGTTACAATATGCCTACGCCTTTAATATCCACATCTACCAGAGTACAAGTACCCCTTATTGCAGTACAGATTGGTAAATACTCTTTTGGGTTATATAATAGAAAAAGAGATAATGTCCTGGTAAATGGTAAATATTATGAAGCTATAAAAGTAACATATCCAAATTTTATGAAATCATTACAGGTTCAAAAAGTAAATGGTAAATTAAATACTTATACACTTAGTATGGAATATCCAATTACACAAAATAACGATCCTGATATGATAAATAAAGTTCTAAGCTCTGTGTCAAAAAGCAGAAAGATAATATTTACATATGGTGATTGTGCTACGCCATCATTTTTATATAGAAAAGAAGAAGCATTAATCACAAAAGTAACATCCCAATTAGATGTTGCAGGCTCTAAAATTACTTATAATATTCAAGCAGTAAGCTCTGCAATGGGATTACAAGCAGGTGTACAGAACTTTCCAGGCTATACAAAAGAAAAACCTAGCAATATAATAAAAAACCTAGTTAGGGATAAAACTTCAGGTATTCAAGATATTTTCTATGGTATGCATGATGCAGCTTTAGTAGACCAATTAGGCTTGATACCAGGTGATGATAGAGAAGTAACCATATTAGCAAAGACAGATATGTCAGTGCTTGATTATCTTAATTACCTAGTAAGTTGTATGTCAAGTATGAATGATTCTCCCTCAAGCATTCAGAAAACAGTAAGATATATATTGACAGTTCATGATGATACTTCAAACGTACTAGATGGGCCTTATTTCAAAATATCTAAAGTGTATACAAATACACAACAAGATACCTCAATTGATTATTACACAATAGATATAGGATATCCAAATAAAGATATAGTTACAGGTTTTAGTGTAGATGATGATGAAACTTATGCTATTCTCTATGATTATTCTAAGCAAATAAACACTACTGACTATGTATATCAAATTGATGATAGTGGTAATGTAAATAAAATATATTCTCCAGCTCTCACCAACTCAAAACAGCTATTAAAAACCACAGAAGCTGAACGTACTTGGTGGTCACAAATGACCCAGTATCCAATCTCAGCAACTTTAACTATTAGAGGTTTATTAAGAGCTGCAATACTGATGAGTTATATTAGAGTAAATGTCTACTTCTATGGTAAAAAGCATTCCTCAAGTGGTTTGTATATAATAACAAAACAAGTAGATACAATAGATGAGAGTGGATATAAAACAACTTTGTCCTTAGTAAGAATTGGAGGGGCAGAGTATGATAACTAGAGCACTAATAGATAAAATAACACCTGAGGGTATACCTGTAGTATACATACCTCTTATAAACGGTGCAGGTGATAAAAAATATATATTAAAAGAAGCCTCTGTTATTTGTATACCAGGCATGGATGTACATTTTCAAGTAGGAGATGTAGTTGTAGTAGGTTTTGAAGATAACGATGCAGGAAGACCCATTATCCTTGGCTACTTAAAACTTAAAGATAAAGAAGTGAGTAGTAAAATTTATGGACTTAATGTAACAGGTGTATTACAGGCACCTTCAAACACTACTATAGGCAGAACAACATATGAAGAGATTTTTAAGAACTTAGAAAAATCTTCATAAACTGGGAGTCAAAATGAATGCAGTAAGATTTCCTGATATGATAGAAGCAAATAGAACAGCAATCGTTAAGGATTTAGATGCTACTAATCAAAACTTAACATGCTTATTGCTATCTTATAAAAAAACAATGCTTGGAGATCCATATTTTGGAACCAATTTAAGAAAGCTGTTCTATGAAAGCAATAATGACATATTACGAGATTTAGTAATAGATGATATTTATACAGCTATAAATACTTTTATGCCTCAAATAAGGGCAATAAGAAAAAATATAGAAGTTACTTCAGATAGAAATTCAGTATATGTACATATAAAAGCACAAAATATGTTAGATTTCAGCTTTGAAGAATACAACATTAAGTTACTAGATGTGGAGGAACTATAAACTTATGGATTTCAATATTAATAACTACATTTCAAATCTTTCATACATAAATAAAGATTTCAATTCAATATGGGAAGAAATCCTAGAAGTAGTTCCTAAGCTAACCAATAAATGGAGGCCCGGGGAAGCTAACGAATCAGACCCATTAGTAGTTTTACTAAAAGAACTAGGTATTGTAAGTGATAAAGTAAATTATAATACAGATAAAAATGTACTTGAACTTTTCCCTGATCTAGTCACGCAGTTAAGAACAGCTTATAGTGTTTTCAAATCCATGGGTTATAATCCAAACTGGTATAGAAGCGCTACTACTGATATTATTATTACTTACAATGGTGGTATAAGTGATGCAAACTCTACAGAGTTAGATTCTTCAAGAAGAGGACAAAACTATAGCTTAAAATTATTTACTCAAGTAAGTGATGATGACGCCACAAATATTTACACATTATTACAAAAAGTAGATTTTGTAACAGGTACTCCAGCCCGGAAATCAGTACCAGCAATTCAAGGTACAATAAATGATTTTGTAATTAACGGTAATACCTTAATTACAATAGACAATTTAGATTCCCAAAACAGACTTTATTTTGTACAGCCAAATGTTGCTCAGAATGGTATTTTTATAAGTTTTGATTCTACATTTGCTAATTATTCTGTGGAATTAGGTACTGGTAATACTGTAGCTAATAGTGAGAGTGAAGATACAGCTGTATGGAAAAGAGTAGATAATATTTACCAATACCTCCCTGGTAGTTATGTTTATAAATTTGGTATTGACCCAAGTAATGGTAGTAATTATATTCAATTCCCAGATGATATAGGTACATTAATTGGTGAAGGTATTTATATTAAATATATTTTATCAGATGGTGCTAATGGTAATATAAATAGAAATGCAATATCAGTATTAGTTGAAGATCCTGAAACTCAAAATAATATAACATTATCAAAAGATAATTTTACAATTACAAATGGTTCAGCAACCCAAAATGGTGCAGATCCTGAAAGCATTGAAGAAATGCAGCAAAATTATGAAAGAGTAGTAGGAACATTCAACACCCTAGTTACATTAAGAGATTATAATAATTATATTTATAACGCAACAGATCAAGTAAGTCAACATGTTGTTTCAAATATTAAGGTAAGTGATAGAACAAATGATCTTTATACTCATATAAAGTACAAGATGATGGATAATGCAGGTGGAATACATAACAATAATGTACAGGTTTCTGTAGATAGTAATATAAATCCCACAGCTACTTATCCAAACTTAACTCCATATGATTTAAGACTCTATCCAACCCAGCCCGTAGAAAATATAAATAACTATACAGATTATAGTACCACATTTAATTGTACAAAAGCAGGTGAGAAAAATACATCTACTGTATACGAAACAACTGATAACTGGATAACCAATATAACAAATAGTATTGATGATGTAAAGTCAATAAACCATAATTATAAAAGATATTGTGGTGCTCCTATTTTCTTAAATTATGAAATAGAAGGGCAAATATATCTTCAAAAATCTGTATCCGCTTCTGAAGCAACAGAAATAAAACAGAATGTAGATACAGCAATATATAGAAATTTCAATGCTCGTCAACTTTATTTTGGCGAGAAAATAAACTATACTAAATTAGTAGATGTAGTAAAAAATGCAGACCCCCGTATTCAGTATGTTGCTATTAATCCTATTAATTATGAAGTGGACGATGCTTCTGTAAATTTATTTAATAGTATGACTGATTTTAGCGGTAATAAAGCTGAAGTAACAGTTGGAGAGAAAACTGTAATTTATCCAGCGTATAAATTTGATATAACCACCAGATCTATATTATCAGGTGCCACTCCCTTCTTAATCACTGAAGACGAAAAAACTGGGGAGCGTCAAAATGGTATATATCCATTTATGATTGAGTGGAGTAGTAGTAGTGGGGGTTTGAATCTATATCCAGAAGAAGATAAAAGGATTAAATCCATAAATCCTACTATAACTAGAACAATTACAAATGATGCTTCCTTTAAAGTACAATCCAACGAAACTCTTTCTATATTAGTACCTGAATACCGCACAACAACTACTTACGGTAATTTTGTTTATGCTAAACTAAGTAAAGATTTTACTGCTGGAAGTTTGGTAAAAGGTACACCTTATGAACTTACAGGTGATCAAACTATTAATTTTTACGATTTAGGAACAAATGGAAACCACTTAGGGGAAATTAAAAGCCCTGCAATTGTAATGTTTGATTCTACAGATAGTAATATAAAGAGTCTTGGAGATGTGACTATAGCAGGAGATACCAGATACAGTCTTGGAGCTAAAAATACTATTTCAGTAGTAGAGAGAGATGAAGCTAGTATAAGAAATACATACCTTAACTTAAATAACGAAAACATAGATGCAAATGCTCTAAACTCAACTTATCAAGTAAAAATAGCTTCTAACTCCCATGGATTATTTGATTATCTGAAACTTGAAGCACCCACCACCGGCGGTTATACACTTAATATAGGTGAATATCTACTTTATGCAGATTATACCGCAGATGGAGTTACATTAGAAGTGGGTATAGTAGGAGAAGGCAATACTATAGAAAATACAACAGGAAGCTTCCTATTAACAGATAATGACGAGACAAACTTTTTAATTCCTGTGGCCTCCGATCTTAATAACCCCGACAACTTCACTTCTCAAAATTTTGTTCCCATACCTAGTAATGCTTTAAAATATAGTGTAAATACAATTCTGAGCTTTGGTGAGGATACTGAGGTAACTTTTAAAGGAAACTTTTCCCCAATTAGTGATTTTAATGGGGTTAAGATATTAAGCGGAGTTGAATCTATAGAATATAAACCAAAAGATTCAACAGAACCTTTAACAGTTGCGGGTAAGCAGACTGAGGATAGTTATAGATTATCTTATGCCTTAGCCCTGCAAATAGGGCCCAATTCTCCCCAAATATTAAAAGAAAACCAACAGGTAGCTATAACATATGGCGGAAATGACACCGGTATACCAGATACAACAAAAACAATAACAGACGAAGCTATTCAATCTTCCTCAATTGTTTTCTATGCAGGAGGTGGAACTCCTCTTGAATTAGATAAAGACGAAGCTGAAGGTCTTGTAATATTAGCTACTCCTACAGCCTATTCAAGAAACAACTATTTTGGTAGTACGAATGATAGTACTCCAAAAAATGGTACATATATATATGCATATAAAACACACAAGGGGCAAGATACAGCCCACTATTTTGTACAATATAAAATAATAAAAGGCGGTACTAAAATAAACGATGCTAGTGAAGATACCAGCACTGAGGTAGGTCCTTTATTTTTACTTAAAGATAATGTAAAATATTATGGTAAAAATGGTGATAAACTAGATTGGGTGGAGTTAAATATAAATAATTTAAAAAATCAGGTAGAGCTAACAGAAGAAAGTGTACCATCTATTTTCTATAACCCCATTATGTCAGGTGCTGAAACTGATAATCCGGGAATATCAGAAAATTGTTACTGCCCTTTATATTTCCCTGATACAAATGAGCAGATACTTGATCCTATGAGTCCTGATGCTTTCTTTAAGACAAGCCACCCTTGCAATGCATATGTACTTCCTAAACTTAAGAGTAATAAGGCATTACAAAAACTTACAATAAGTCCATTATCAATAAAAGGATAATAGTAATATGTTTTTACAACTTGAACATAATACTCCAGAGATATATCCTGAGGAGTCAAGAGACTTCCAATTACTCTGTAGAATATTAAATATTTTCTTAAATGCCTTAATTGAAAAATCCAGTAAATTGCCTTATGATACTTCAATAGATACTTTAGATGAATATCTATTGTTTGTAATGGCAAGGAGATTAGGGTTTACAACACACAAATATTTCCCAGCCAGCATATTGAAAAACCTTTGTGAAAATTTTCCTTACCTAATAAGACACAAAGGTACAAAAGATGCAATTCAAAAAGCTGCATATACTGTATTATCTGCTAATCAAGATGTAGTATATCTTGATGTAAGTGTAAATATGAACAACCTTAAAATAAATATTCTAAGTAATGCATCAGATATGGATTTAGAATATTTAGATGAGGTATTAACTTTTCTAGTGCCAGCAGGTGTAATTTGGGAATATATACCTAATGTACAAGAAGAAATCACTTACTATGGGGTAGTAGAAAATTTAAGTGGTGGTGGAAAAACAGGTAGAAGTAGAATAAGAGGTATAGGTAATTCTGTATCTACTTTTATAAAGACAGAAGATTGGATTTTAAAGCCTCTTAATAGTGAAGAAGCTAAGGCAAGAAATTGGACTAGCAGTAATGATCTACCAAACCCCAGTCCAGATGAAAAAGGTGTTATAAAACTTCATAGTAAAGTAGGTGTTGCAAGAATGGTTAAAAAGAATTCAGATACAAGTGGTGTTGTATTAGAATACATGAATGACAAAAATGGTGATCCCATATCAATTGATTCCAGTTCAGGAGGAGACTAAAATGGGGGCTATAGGATATAATAGTCGAATAACTGTAAACAGATCCAAAACATCTTTATCCCCTGTTCAAAAAATTGCAGTTACAAGAGCTGTACAAGAGACAACGGATAGAGTATATGGTACAGATACTTTTTTTACCCGTGTGCTTACAGACATGGCAACAAACATTATGTACATGGGAATAGGATATTTTGAAGATGAAAGTGGGCATAAAAATTGGAGTTCAAATATCAATCTTGTAGGCATATCTGGAACTCCAGAAATAATTACAGGAGATAAAGATGTTAATAATGGGGCCCCTACAATACGCTTTAAATTTCATCTTACTTCTGATATAGGTACTATATCATCAGCGCCAAATGATATACATTATGTATTAATGGATGGACAAAACACCATATGGTTTTATGTTAATACAGGCGGTAGAGATTTTTCATTAGGTACAGGAGAATCCCAGGTAATAAATTGGGAAATTTACTTTAGAAGTGGTAAGGTAGGCGAAAGCCAGTAAGGGAGATAAGATAAATGGGTTACATAGCTGAAAATGAAATAAGAATTTTTCCAACTTCTGAGAGAACTGCTAAGGATAGAGCAGGTACTAACTGGCTTACTGAATACAATATAGCCAGTATTGTTAATCAACTAACTGGTTGTAACGGTTTTGTAACTTTTCCTGTTTATGGAAAAAAGATAGAAAATGTTGCTTCTGATAGTGCAGATGAAATTAAATTTAATATTGGTGGGTACTATTTTGAGACTACGGTAGGGGCAATTGAAACGGCACTTAACACACCTATTGGATCAAGTACAACAAGTTATATTGTGTTTGAAGAAGATAAAGATGAAAATAGAACGGCCACTATAAGGTTAGCTGATGCTCCAAGTACTGGTGATATATCTTATAGATATTTAATAGGAAAGGATAAGGGAGATGACACTACAAAAGGAGAAAAGCTCCCCTCATTAATATTATATGATAAGGCTGGAAATATTCCCCGAGATTCAAGACTTAATTTACCTGGACTGGTTGTTAAGATTGATGATGGTGTATTAAGCTAATATATAAAAGAAAAATTAAGTAATGCACAGATTTCTTTTGAGATCTGTGCATTTTTTATTTCTATAAATTGTATAAAATTACGAAATATTATATTAGTAAAATAAGGATTATATTTTATATATGTTAAGAGATAAAAAAGAACCAATAATTGTTTGCCCACACTGTGGGTATGAATACCTTCCTGCAGAAATTTTTATTCCAAAGTCTTTCTTTGGACGTCCAGAAGATATAGAAAGAAATGATCAAGGGCTTATAGATGTTTATGATGGTACAGGAATGTGCCTTGAAGAAGAATACACTTGTGATAATTGTGGTGAAAAGTTTATAGTAAATACAGATATTAAATTCAAAACAAAGAAAAAAGAGGCTTTTAATCCTATATATTCTTCACCAATTTCTCAACGTATCTCTCTATTTGAGGGTGATAGTAGTGATAATTGAAGAAAGAATAACTAAGAAAGTACCGGGAGAAACATCTTTGTTTCTCTCTTTTAATTATAATACGGATTATCTGAATATAATAAAACAATGCGAAGGCGCCCATTTCGATAAGAAGACAAAAGAATGGGAATTTCCATTATCTAACTTATCAAGATTATTGGACAACTTCTGTTTATATGAAGATATAGAATTAAGGCTGCTAAACTATGTTGAACCTTCGATGGAAATAAAAAGACATGATCTAAGTAAGTATAAATTGAAATTATACGACCATCAAGTAGACGCAATAGATTACGGCTTAGAGCACAACAAATGGTTACTACTTGATTCTCCAGGTTTAGGTAAGAGCTTTAGTATAATTGCACTTGCTCAGGAGCTAAAATTAAAACATAATATAAATCATTGTTTCATTGTATGTGGTTTAAACGTATTAAAAAACAACTGGAGAAAAGAAATTCAAAAATGTGTTGACTTGGATTGCACGATATTAGGTGAAAGAATCAATAGGAAGGGTAAGAAAGTTATTGGTTCTATCCCAGAAAGAGTAGCCCAATTAAACAAACCGATAGAAGAATTTTTTATTATTACCAACATTGAAACATTAAGAAACGATGCTATATTAAAAGCATTGTGTAATGGGCCCAACAAGCCAGATATGTTAGTAATAGATGAGATGCAAGCATGTCTTAACCCATCAGCACAGCAAACATCAAATTTACTTAAACTAAACAAAACTCCATATATTGTGGGAGCTACAGGCACGCCTATTATGAATTCCCCACTTGATACTTATGTACCATTGAAATTAATAGGTGCGGATAGAAGTACATATACTAATTTCAAATATTATTATTGTACTTTTGGAGGCCCATTTAATAATATAGTATGTGGTTTCAAAAATATGGAAATATTAAGAGATATTTTTGCCAACTATTCTTTAAGAAGAACAAAAGACCTATTAAACCTTCCACCTAAAACAATTATCAAAGAATATGTAGATATGGATGAAGATCAATCTCAATTCTATGATAATATAAAGCAAGGCATTAAAGAACAGGTAGACAAAGTTGAGCTAAATACAACATCCCTATTTGCCGTACTTACAAGACTAAGACAAGCAACTGAATGTACATCTATATTAACAACAGAAAATATAAGCACTGCAAAAATAAATAGAGCATGTAGTTTAGTAGATGAGCTAATTCAAAATGGTGAAAAAGTTGTTATTTTCTGCAACTTCAAAGAAACTGTAAAAACACTAGCAGAATTATTAGCTAAATATAGTCCATTAATCAACACAGGTGATATTCCTGATAATATAATTAGTGAGAATGTAGATAAATTTCAAAATGATGATAAATACAAGATATTTATTGGTACATATGCAAAATGCTCAACAGGCTTAACATTGACAGCAGCTTCGACAATGCTATGTTTATCCCAATGTTGGACAGCAGCTCAAAACGAGCAGGCGCAAGATAGAATCCATAGAATAGGTACTTCAGATAATGTTACAATTTATTACTTAATTACTTCTGATACAGTAGATGAAAAAGTAGATGAAATTGTGGAGGATAAAGGTGCAATTAGTGATTATTTAATAGATGGTGAAAAGGTAACAGAACAAACCTTGAAAAAACTTCAAAAATTCATAGAAGATTTATGAGAAAAATAGTTGATTTCTTTTTTAATTTATATTATTATAAGCATGAATAAAAAAAGGTAGTCACTATTTCGTAAGTAGGAAGAGATGACTATCAAAAATAAATAGTTGTCTCTTCCATTATTTTATGGGAGAAAAAGGAGGTATTTTCATGCTTGATAGTTATAAACAAGAGTATGAAAAGTGTGCAGATGCTTATGTAACAGAAAACTGGAGAAAAATGAACAAAAATGAACTAGTAAACAGATATATTGAAGTTGAAAAAGATCCTAAAATAGCAAATGCTTATATGAGTGCTATTATCTGTAGGTATTGGGGAGCTTTAAATAAATATTACTATTCAAGTTCATCAAGCGTTGATAAATTTACTTGCCATGATTGGTTAGTAGGAGCAATTTTAAGAGCTATTAAAAATAGAAAATGGTTAGAGCCAGGAAATAAATTATATGGAGACCCAAACGGGCCTGATAAAGTAATTAACAGGTGTATTATAAGTGAAAGATTAGGCTTTTTCCAGAGTTCTAATACTTATAAAAGATGTCAAAACTACGGCATTGATAGTATAGATAGATTAGAAGAAGATGATACAAATTCCTCTCATCTCCCTTCTTATATTCCTAACGAAACAGATGAAGGAAATTTAAGTATAAAGAAACTCATAAGTGACTCTTTTGATAATAAAGAATATGTAACAGCTTTTTTAATTGATGGTATAATCAATTATGATGTATTTGAACCTGCACATAGCCCGAAGACAAAACTTGATTATAGTGTGTTTAGTGAGAAAAAATTACTAAGGCATTTAAGAGCACTAAATGCTACTTATAGTGAAAATTTTGCAGAATTGTTTGATAAACCTCTTAGTGAAGTTGAAACTGCAGTTAATGAATGTACATCATTAACAAGAACAAAACTTAAAACTGCAGTTAATAGAAGTATGAAAAAACTAACAAGTCACTATAAAAATGTATTAAAGGAGTACTAACTTTATGATTTTAGATTTATTAAGTACAGATATGTATTTTAGTGTTAATATAAAGTTAGCTCACAGAATTGGATTACATGCCGCTATTTATCTTGGAGAATTATTGAATATAAATAGGAAAGCAATTCAAAAAGAAAAAACCATAGATAATACTTTTTTTAAGCTTAATAGAGATTATATAGAACAAAGAACAACAATACAAAAACAAGAACAAAAAGAAATAGATAAATTACTAGAAGAATTATCTATTATAAATGTAGGTACAAATAAAGATATATTAAGCATAAATACAAATGCCCTTACAGGTCTTCTATTAGATGATAACTCAGAATTGGTTGATAAAATATTACAACCAGTTAAAAAGAGAAGAATGACCAAACAAGAAACAATAACAGCCAATTTAAAAAACAATATTTGTACAGATAATGAAGAATTAAGAAAAGCATATGAAGAATGGATAGATGCTGTAATAGCAAGACAAGGCTGGATGTCAACTGCAAGTGTAAGAGATGGCCAAGATATCATTGATAAATATACAAATAAAGATCTAGATATGGCATTGAAAATAATTGAAATAGGTGCTATAAATGGGCTTAGAGATCTAACCTGGGCTATTAATACGTATGAAAAACAATTAAGAGAAGGAAAGGGTAAAAGTTTATCCCCCTCAAATTCATATGTAGCTAGAGTACCTGCAATAGCAGAAGATGAGGTATTTTAATGATAAATTTACAAGACTGTCCCTATACCAGTAAATGTAAAAAATTTGATAATTTACAATGCCCTACTCAAGATGCATCGCAACCCCAATTCTGTATTAAACTATTTAAGATAAATGAATTACAAGAAAAAGCATTGCTTACAGATAAACAAAAGCAATATGTTCCATTAAGGGTAGATAGTAATGGTGCAGATAGAGAAGCGTTTATCAAACTAAAGCAAATAGAACAAAATATAGAGCAATATATTCAAGAGGGTAATAATCTTTACATTTTTTCCAGCCAAACAGGTAATGGAAAAACAAGTTGGGCTCTCAGACTACTTAATTCCTTTATTGAATCTATCTGGTATAAATCAGATATTGTATGTAGAGGATTATTTATAAATGTCCCTAAATTTCTTATTTCATTAAGAGATAATATATCGCAAAGAAATGAATATATTCAACATATTAAAGAAAATGCATTATCAGCAGATGTAATTATTTGGGATGATATTGCAACTAAAGGGTTTACCACATTTGAAATGGAAAATATTTACAACATTGTAAATAGTAGATTAGATGAAGGAAAATCAAATTTTTACACTTCAAACCTAGTGGGCCAAGATTTGAAAGAAGCAATGGGAGATAGATTGTATAGTAGAGTAATGAATGCATCAGAGGTATTAGAGTTTGTAGGTGCAGATAAGAGAGGTTTGAAATGATAGTACAACCACAATTTATCAATTATCTATTAAGTTCAAAAGATTCATCTCTAATTACTGTTAATAATTTAACAGATGATTTCTTTTCGGATTATAAAGATGAATTTAATTACATAAGAAATCATTTACAGCAATATGGTAAAATTCCAGACATTACAACTTTTGTAAGTGTATTCCCACAATTTGATGTATTTGATGTTACAGAATCCCCAAAGTATTTGCTTGATGCTTTATATGAAGATAGAAACAAAAGATATTTGGTAAAAAGTTTCAATTTAATTAGAGATGCAATCAACAACAATGATATTGATAAAGCACTCAGAATTCAGAGAGAAACAAATGATAAGTTAGTACAGGCAAAACATCTCGAATCTGTAGATATTTTTCAAGATACTAGTAGGTACAATGCCTTTATTGACAAAATGACTGACTTTAATAAGTATTATGTCAGTACAGGTTTTCCAGAGTTAGATGAAGTAATTGGTGGTTGGGATAGAAAAGAAGAATATGCCACAATTATTGCACGACCTGGTGTAGGTAAAAGCTTTGTATTGCTTAAAACAGCATTAGCAGCTGCAGAAAAAGGACTCAAAGTTGGTTTATATTCGGGTGAGATGACTCCAAACAAAGTAGGTTACAGATTAGATAGTTTGATATCTCACATTTCAAATACCAAATTGAATCACGGTAATGCAGATGTACAAATAGATTATCAAAAATTTATTGATAATATTAAAAAAGATATTCCAGGTACTATTATAATTTTAACACCTGCAATGGTTGGAGGCCCAGTAGGAGTAGGTACATTAAGAGCATTTATTGAAAAAGAAAAATTGGATATGCTTTGTGTAGACCAACACTCATTGCTATCAGATGATAGAGGTGCAAGAAATATAATTGAAAGAGCAGCAAATATTTCAACAGATTTGAAATTACTCCAAACACTAACAGGCATTCCAATTATTACAGTATCGCAGCAAAATAGAGAAAAAGTAGAAGAAGGTGCTGTAGATACTAGAAATGTATCTCAAAGTGATAAGATTGGTCAAGATAGTACAATAGTAATTGCACTAGAGAAGAAAGAAAGTGTATTAACTCTCAACCTTATTAAAACAAGGGATGGTGGTGAAGGAAAGCATTTAAGGTATTTAATTAATCTAGATAAAGGATCTTTTGCATTTTTGCCAGATGAAGAAGATGCAACTAAAGGATCAAAATGTGAAGATCTTAAAAACGATTTTGAATATGATAAAGAAAAATACGACGAGGCTCCATTCTGATGGAATTAATTATAAGGAATAAAAAGATAAGTGGTGACTTAAAACTTATTCTTGAAAAACTCAAGGCAGACTCTAAAAAATATGGGCTACTAAGAGAAATGAATGATTCGGGAGATAACCTCCAAGTTACATGTCCTTACCATTCAAATGGTAATGAACAACACCCATCAGCAAATATATTAAAAATTAGAAATGATCCTAAAGTACCTTTTGGCTTTTTCCATTGTTATGCATGTAACCATAATGTATCTTTACCCCAATTAGTTGCAGATTTTTTTAATGCAGATTTAGAAACAGGTGAAGAATGGTTATATAATAATTTTGGGGGAGATAGTATTTCAAATATTCTTCTTTCCCCAATAGAAATTGATAAACCAAAAGAAAAAGAAAAAATATTAAATGAAAATATATTAAAAGAATTTGATTATTATCATCCTTATATGTGGGAAAGAAAACTAGATAAAAAAATAGTTGATGCTTTCAGAATAGGATATGATAATGTACGTAATGCTATTACTTTCCCAGTATGGGATGAAAAAGGTAAATTAAAATTTATTACTGCAAGATCAGTAACATCTAAAAGGTTTTGGATACCTAAAGAAATAGATAAAAAACATATTTTATATTTACTCAACTTTGCACTTCAGCAAAATGTACCCATGGTAGGAATTACAGAAGCACAAATTGATGCTCTAACTTGTTGGGGTTATAATTTCCCATGTTGTGCAACTTTGGGTGGTATATCAGATGAACAAATTCAATTATTAAATAAATCAGGCATTAGAATATTCATTACAATGTTTGATAATGATGAATATGGTGAAAAATTTACAAAACATTTTGAAAGAATGATTAGAAAAGATGTTTTGGTATATAATTTAAAACTACCAAAGGGAAAAAAAGATATAAATGATCTTTCTTTGGAAGAATTTAACAAATGCTTAGATGAATTAGGTATAAAATATCGATTAAACACTAAATTAGAAAATGAAAATGGAGGTGCCCTAAATGGGACAGATTGATTTTAATAGTTTTAAGCAAAGAACAACACAAAACAATTCAAACACAGCTAGCAATAGTAACAGAGGTCCCAGAATTGGGTATTTCACTCTAAAGCAAGATAAGGACCAAGCAATTGTAAGATTCATGATTGATTCTCCAGATGATTTTGATATTGTTGCTGGTCATAGAATGTCAATTAATGGGTTCCAAAGATTGGTAAACTGTGTTCGTGATGTACATGATCCAGTAGAAAATTGCCCTCTTTGTGCCGCTGGAAAGAAATTGGAATATAGAGTTTACATCCATCTTATTGAATATACGAGAGATGAAGAGGGTAAGATTGTAGCAACACCTAAGGTATGGGAACGCTCAACAGCTTATATTAATACACTTACCAATCTACTTAACGAATACGGTCCACTTTCTGATAATGTATTTAAGATTACAAGAAATGGAGCTGCAGGAGCAACAGGTACAACTTATGATATTACATATTGTAAGCCAGATGTATACAAACCTGAGCTTTACGTTAAGAATGAATCGCTCTTTAATGGTTACAAAGCAGTAGGTAATGCAGTATTAGATTACGATGTAGATAAACTTAATGAACTTGTTAATGGTACTACTACAAATGAAGAGCCTACAACACCCCCTGCTAGAACCGCTGCACCTTCATATGAAGCACCTGCAACAACTACACCTAGACCTACAGCCTATTCTTCAACGACTCCTCGCAGCACGCCTTCTTACGCAGCCGCAGGCACAACGCCTCAAACAAACACTCCTGGCAGAAGATTTTATAATTAATTAAAATAAAAGGGGTTGGTGTAACATCCAACCCCTTCAATAATAAAGTAAGAAGGAGAAAATGATGGGTAGAAAACTTAAACAAATACCTCAAGAATCATTATGGGGTGAAGAGTTTAATTTATCTCCACCTCAAGAAGAGGTAAAAAAAGTATTAAAGAAAGTAAATGATAAAACAGATGCCCAGAAAATAAAATCCAAATTAACTCCACTATCAGAAAAGATAGAAATTATCACCCAAAACGTACATAAAGTATTAGGTCACTATAAAGATCAGATGGTGGTAATTAGAGATAAAGAAACATTTCATAATTATATTAGTGCAGCAATTGAGCAAGGAATAATTGCAATAGATACTGAAACTAATAATAGTTTGGATGCCCTAACTTGTTTATTAATGGGTGCATGTATTTATACACCAGGTCAGAAAAATGCATATATTCCAATAAATCATGTTGACATAAATACAAGAGTAAGATTACCTAATCAATTAACAGAACTTGATATTAAAGAAGAATTTGAACGATTAGATAATACTAAGATACTAATGCATAATGGGAAATTCGATTATAAAGTATTAAAATGTACTTGCGGCTTAGATCTTGATATTTATTGGGACACAATGGTAGGTGCAAGACTATTAAATGAGAATGAACCATCAGCAGGCTTAAAACAACAATACATAGATAAGATTGATCCCAATCAGGAAAAATATTCATTGGAAGCCCTATTTGAAGGATTAGAGTATGCAATATTTGATCCTGAATTATTTGCATATTACGCCTCAACTGATGCTTATATGACCTATAAATTATATGAATATCAAGTAGAAGCTTTTAAAGATCCTAGTTTGGAGGGCGTATTTTCAATTTTTAAAAATATAGAAATGCCTTTAATCAAAGTTATAGCAGGAATGGAACTAACAGGCATTGAATTGGATCTGGAATATGCAAATAGGCTAAGTAAAAAATACAATAAGTTATTGGAAGAGTGTTCTCAAAGATTAGATAATGCTCTATTAGAATATAAAGGTAAAATTAACGCTTGGAGATTAACACCTGAAGCTAATTATAAAGCCCCAAACAAAAAAGGAGATGGGCTTAGTAAATCAAAAAATGAGCAATTAGCAGACCCACCAAGTTTAGATTCTCCAACACAGCTGGCGATTTTATTGTATGATATATTAAAAATCCCTGCACCTAATTCAAAATCTCCAAGAGGTACAGGAGTGGAAGAATTAAAAGTAATTTCCAAATCTGGTAAATACCCAATAGTTGATATATTATTAGAAGAAAGAAAGTTGAGTAAATTACTAAATACATTTATTGATAAATTGCCTAATGATCGTAATCCTAAAACAGGCAAAATTCATTGTGAGTTTTTAAGTTTAGGTACTGACACGGGAAGATTCAGTAGTAAAAACCCTAGAAAGATTGGGGCTTTTGTAAGTAATTACAAAATGAAAATTGCGTGAAGTCAGGGAATAGGTTTAGTAAAATTATTACCTTAATCCTGATCCAAGCTAAAGGGAAAACCTTTAGAAGGAGCAACGACTAGAGATTGAGACTTGATAAGTTGATAATATCTCCACGAGTGCGCAACACCCATATATTAAATATGGTTGATGATATAGTCTGAACTATGATGAAAAACTAAATAGTCATAGATATATAGGATAAAGAGCCTATATGATAACACAATGAATCTTCAACAGATCCCGAGGTCGAATCTCGAAATTAAGCCAATGTTTAAAACACCCTCAGCCTCAGAAAAGATAGAGGAAGTAGAGAACAAAATAATCCTAAACCCCTATGATAGTATAAAAATAAAGGGAAAAGGCTGGGTACACGCAAGAGAACTGATATTAGAAGATGAGATAATAGAAGAAGAATCCCCTCAATCTTTAAAAATACTAAAACTGGAAGAAAAAAGTAACCAATATATAATCTGGTTTTAAATTTTTTACAGTCTTTACATTCCCAATACTGCTAAATTTAATGATAATGATACTAAAAAATAATTTAACAGCATGAAGGAATTAGCATGAGAAAACCTAAAACTCATTTAGTTGCAACTAAAGAAGAAGTAATAAAATACTACATTGAAGAGAATCACAATATAAAAGAAACAGCAGCCCATTTTAATTGTGGGGTAGATGCATTAAGCGGATTCTGTAAAAGAAATGGAATATCAAAAAAGCCTAATCTTAAACCTAAAACCCATTTAACAGCATCAAAAGAAGAAGTAGTAGATTATTATATAAATCAAAACCATGATCAGAGAGAAACTGCAAATTATTTTAATTGTAATATAGATGCTTTATATGCATTCTTAAAAAGAAATAATATAAATAAAGATAGATCTCTTGTAAATGAGTTGGAAAGTAGAAACAAATTAAGAATAAGAGACTCCAAAACAGAGCACGTAACAAAAGAAAAATTAAAGGCTATAATAGATTCTAAAATATACTCCAAAGAAGAAATAGCGAAGCATTTTAATATAAATACCTACAAATTAAATTATCTACTCAAAAAGTATAATCTAGATTGCAATATTCCTTATGGTGATAATGTATCTAGAGTAATAAAAGAGTATGGAAAAGAAGAACTGTTTGATTATTATGTAAATAAGAAATACTCTCAAAAACAATTGAAAGAACTATTAAATGTAACTCAAGATGAACTTATCCAGATATTAAAATACTACAGCCTAAACAAAATAAAACCATTTGCAAAGCTTGTAAGTAATATAGATATAAAAGATCTCTTTGATTATTATGTTAGATTAAACCATACTAAAGAAGAAACAATTTCCTATTTTGAATTAACTGAAGCTTCATTTGACAAATTGCTCAGGCATTATAGTATACTAAAGAAAGAATCCGCTTCTGCATTAAGAGCCAGAATTACAAAAGAAGAATTAGAGGACTACTACATAAATCAAAATAAAGATTATAATGAAGTATGTAGCCACTTTAATGTAACTTTATGGGACTTAAAGAACATTCTTAAAGAATATGGTTTACCCCTTAATAATAATCCTAGTAATTCTACTCCTAATAGAGATTTCAAAGCCTTATTAGAATCTAGAGGGTTTAAAGAAAATGAGGACTTTACAAGAGAGTTTATAATAGAAAGAAAAAGGTATGATTTTAAAATTAAAAACTATTTAATAGAATTAAACCCCACATATACACACAACTCTACAAAGGGATGGATGAATTTAGGTAAACCTTTAGCTAAAAATTACCACCAAGATAAAACCAATACAGCCTTAAAAAATAATTACGAATGTATCCATATCTGGGATTGGGATAATATTAATGCCATATTGGAAGATTTATTATTTAAGCCAGAATTAAAAGAAAAAGATATAGATAATTTAGAAATAACTGATATTTGTTTAGAAGATATAAGTAAAGAATTAAATTATCTTCCAGATTATATGCTCCCCTCTAACAAATATATCGGATTAAAATTAAACAATAAACTAATAGCCTTTATAACTTTTAAAAATACTAAGAAAAAAGAAAATAGCTGGGAATTAATAGAGTATTTTTCTTTATTTAATATAAAAAAACATATAGTAGAAATGTTTAATTATTTCATAAATAAATATAATCCTAATTTTATTGTTTATTATAAAGATAATAGTAAATACAACCCTGTAAAATATATAACGGAAGTAATGGAGTTAAAATATGCAGGAAGACCTTCATTGCACTGGTATAATATAAAAACAAACCAACATATTTTAAATAAAGATTTGAGTAATAAGAGAGATATTAAAAAACTGATGTTAGAAATAGATAATTTTAATTGTAAAGAGTTTATGATATCTCAAGGGTTTTTAGAAGTATATGATTGCGGTAAATCACTATATGTATGGAAAAAGGAAATACTGTAATTAAATTTAAGGAGAAACAAATTGCATAAAATAAAAATAAGAACACCCCAATATTCATTTATAGCCGCGGATTAAAATTCTAGTCCCCTTACATGGCAACATGTATTGAAAACTTACTTAATTGCTGGAAACTCCTAACATGTAATGATGAGGACAACCAGCAGCAAAGCCTCAAATGAGGAATGTTCAACGACTATCCCATGGCTGGGAGTAGAATCTAAGTAGATTCGAAATGGTAAGTACCCTTAAAGGGTAAAGATATAGTCTATTCTCATATGAAAATATGAGGGGTTATTAGCCCATTATAAATTAACGCTTTATAATAAATATAAAAGATGAGTGCTGCAGAGGTGCGTACCGCATGTAATGCATCTGGGGATGAAAGTATGATGAATGCTTATAGAGCATTTGATTATCAAAAACAATTTCAAAGCTTTATTGAGCTTTATTCATATGAAAGATTAAAGACGCTTAATGAAGGTTATAAAACTCTCTATATGATGACTAAAGAGGATACTCTACTAGACAATGAAGGGAATCAAGTAAGCATTCTAACTAAAGAAGATGAAGGGGATAAGTTTAAGCTTGTCTTAGCTGACAATAATTTACACGCATTTACAATAAATAAACCAGGACAAGATCTTTATTCTCTTATTGCTTCTAAAATATATAAAAATAGATACGAAGATAATCTAGAGTTTTATCCTGCAGGTACTAAAATTACATATGAAGGTAAAGAAGTAATATGCGGCAATAAAACGCACACCAATAAACTTGGAAAAACTCGTCGCCAAGACAGTAAATCTGTTCTTATAGGTTTAATTTACGGAAGAGGCGCACAATCTATAGCAGACCAAATTAATGAAAAAAGATTAGAGAAAAAGCAACCCACAATTACAAAAGAGGAAGCCCAGGAACTTATAGATGGTATTTATGCATCTTTTCCTAGACTAAAAGAATGGATGGAAGAAACCCATAACTTTATCCATAAAAACGGCTATATAGATGATTGTTTTGGCCGTAGAAGAAGGTTACCCGATGGGATGCTTCCAAAATATTCCATTACTACTTCTGTAACTTCAGGCTCGGAAGGCTTTAATCCTTTATTAGGATGTACTAATAGAATAGATAATGAATTAATAGAAAAATACAGAGAAAAATTAGAAGATACTAAATTTTTATCTAATACCGCCTATGAAGAAATTAAAAAACAAGCAAAAGCAGAAGGCGTAGAAATTCATAATAATAATGGTTTTATAGCACAGGCTGAAAGGCAATCAGTAAATTTTTGTGCCCAGGCTGCTTCAAGTGAAGTGAACAAACTTTCGCTGATTGCTATAAGTAAAAACAAAGAATTAAAAGAGTTAGGGTTTCAGCCTTTACTTACAATCCATGATGAAGTTATAGGTCAATGCCCCAGTGAGAATGCTAAGAGAGTAGCAGAAATTATTCCTCAAATAATGGTAGATGTAGGTAAAGAAAAAATTAAATGCCCTATGGTATCAGAAGCTTCAATCTTTAGTCATTGGTATGAAGATGATTTAACTACCTACATAAATGCGCTTTATGCTGATAGAGTTGAAAAGGGTGAAGACCCAGAAGTTGTTATGAATGACATTATTAAGTCCCACACAGAATTAACTCCAGAACAAATAAAAGGGGTATTAAAGGGAGAAATAAACGGTCTTTGGAATGGGCTAGCATAAAAAATTAGTTGACTCTTCCTTTCTTTTATTTTATAATGATATCAATAAGGAATATATTATGAAACTTAAATTAGTAAAAGATAAAGAACCCTTAAACGAGGTAAAGAAAGAAGACAATTTATACTTGGTAGGTCCATTTTGGCTAATATCTAAATCTCTTGAGGAACTTAACAAAGGTAACTTTGAATTATTAGCATATAAATTTCTAGTGGATTATAATGGGAATTATGAGACTAGAGTGCCCAAATCTCAGTTTACTCATAAAGGGATATGGGAAAACGAAATAAAAAGGCCTGAATCTTATGATTATTTTCCCAGAGGAAGAGTTAGTTGTAATCATGGAGATACAACTATAAATATCCCAAAAGGGTTAAATGAGAGATTAATACTAGAAAGATTAGCTAAAGAATATGGTTTTAAAGCCTCAGATGTTAATGTTAAATATACTGATCCTACATCAGGAAATCATTATACATTTTCTCTAAAATAAAATATAAAAAATAAAATAAGAGGTGATATTTAATGGACGAAAATAATCATATCCCTAGAGATGCAGAGGGTTATATTACACCAAATCATTACTATGGGCAAAACTATCAATTACTTGATGTAATTGAAGATCAATTATCTCCAGAAGGTGTAAGGGGATTTACAAAGGGTTTAATTTTTAAGTACCTATATGGTTGTGTAGATGATACAACTTTACGTAGATGTACAAAGGCAAAGTACTATCTTGATGAATTAATCATTTATTGTAAGAACCATGGAGAAACGATTCCAGAAAATAACAATCTTAAACCTACCTATTACAATAAAGGAAAGATTGAAGTTATTGATATTCTTGAAGACCAGCTATCTAAAGAGGAATTAAAAGGTTTTTACCTTGGCATGGTAATTAGATACCTTACAAGAGAAGGAAAAAAGAATGGTTTAGAAGATCTTCTAAAAGCTAAATATTATCTTGATAGATTTATCGCAAATTTGGAAGGTGGACTATGACTAACAGAGAATGGCTTGAAAGTTTGAGTGATGAAGAGTTGTCAAGGCAACTTCTTGAAAGAAAATGTACCCATTGTATTTGTGAAGGTCCCGGTGGGATTGCTTGCATAAACACAACTTGCGACATTGCTACTCAAAAATGGCTTCAAGCCGAGCATGAAGATTGAGGTATAGATGAACTACATTGAGATTATAGGTATTATAGCATCCATATTTATTGTTGTTTCTATGTGCTTTAAAACAACAACATTTAATGGTACTATCATTATGAGAATTATAAATGGTTTAGGCAGTATAGTGTTTGTAGTATATGGAGCTTTACTCCCTGCTACTGCAACTCTTATTACTAATGCCTGTGCCTTTGTAATAAATTTATTTTATTTAATAAAAGAAATTAAAGATCATAGGAAGGTGAATAAATGAGAATTAAAAGCAAAAATGTTAAAAACGAGCTTGTAGAGGAATTAAGCAAGAAACTAGAACAGATAAAAGATCCTATCGATTTTATTAACAACGTAGATGCATTAAACTCATATATTTCAAAAGCTGGGTGGTCTTCAAAATACAGAGCAGCTGAAAAGAAAGTCGTAAAGTGTAGTAGTTGTGAGAAGATGTTCCTTAAAAAGGGCGTAAAAACAACTACAGACATAACTACCGAAAACATTTGTATTTATAGCTCTCCATGGGGTGATGATAGGGAATATGCAGACAGAACTTACAAGAATTCCTACTATATTTGCCCCCATTGTAATTACAAAAATATATATGCTAAAGAAATTACAGAGCCTGTAAATGAAACAAAATAAATTATTGTATATATAGATGAAACAATTATAAAATTGGATTTAAAAAGTCCAGGGACGTGTTACTCTAACCTTACTGTCCATAAACCTAAAGGTGGCTTAAACGATTCAAGGTCGGCCACTATCTTTTTAGTGGTCGACCTTTTTTAATATAGATAAAGAGTATTTTCAATGCCTTCATACTCATAATATTTTTCTAAGGTGTTAGATTAGATTAGGAGATAGAGATAAAACATGAAATGTATTGTTAGTTTAAGTGGTGGAAGAGATAGCGCTACTTGTTTAGGTATTGCAGTTGATAAGTATGGTGCTGAAAATGTATATGCTATGGGCTTTGAATATGGCTCAACGCATAGTTGTGAATTAGAAGCAGGAAAGAAGATTGCAGCTTATTATAATGTACCCTACCAAATTGTACATATTGATCCCAGTGTTTTCAAAGAATCTACATGCACAATGCTTCAAGGAGCAGAGAAGGAAATTCAAAAAGGTAAAAGTTATGCTGAAATATTAGCAGAAAAAGAGGGTAAAGTTGATACCTATGTGCCTTTCAGAAATGGATTATTTGCAGCTTATGTAGCAGCAAGAGCAGAAAGTTTAGTACAAAGATTTGATGAAGATGTAGTTATTATGTTAGGGCAGCATGCCGATGACAGTGGTTACTATGTTGATGAAAATGGTAACGAAATGTTGGATGAATCTAAAGCAGCCTATCCTGATTGTACAGTTTCATTTGTAAAAGCATTTGAAAATGTAGTTAAAGTGTCTTCACTAGGTAGAGTAAGATACGATGCCCCCTTTGTTAAAATGCACAAGTGGGAGTTAATAAAAATTGGTTTAGAGTTACCCCAACCAGTCCCTTATGAATTATGTTTTAGTTGCTATGATCCCATTTTTGTAGATGGTGAATGGAAAGAATGTGGAGAATGTGCTACTGACATTGATGTAAAACAAGCAATGAATAAAGCACTTGATGTAATTCAAAGTGAAAATCCAGAGCTATATGAAAAAGTAAAATATCTGAGAATGTAAAAAATTGGAGGTGAATTGATTATATATGGAAAAGGTAAAAAACTTTTTTGTGAATGTAGGAAAAAAGATTAAGTCCTTATTTTGGGGTAATGAGAAATTAGGTAAATTGTCACCTTTATTTCTTATTTTAGTAGTAGTATCTACTGTAAGTTTATTACTATCCAACATATTGGCAGGTAAATCATTTCCACTTTTTGGGTGGCATATAGGCAATGCAGAGTTAGTATTGACATGCGGTATAATCCTTTATCCTCTTACTTACATGATCAGCGATCTCATGTCTGAGTGCTATGGGTATTCAGCTTCAAGAAAAGTCACATGGCTAGGGTTTGGAATGAATTTATTTATGGTGCTTATTGTTATGTTAGGTATTGTCATTCCAAGCGCTAATCCTTATTATGAAAGTATTTCAGAGGGTTTAAAAGTAGGTTTTGGTTTTGATTTCCTAAATGGAGGAAATAATTTAGGTTCTTTAGGTATTTTATTTGCTTCTTTGCTTTCTTTTACCATAGGTAGTTGGGTAGATGATGTAGTATTTCAAGCGTTTAAGGATAAACATAAAGAAAATGATAGTACAGGTAAGTTTGTATTTAGGGCAGTGTTTTCTTCTCTAACAGGTGAAATTGTAGATAGTATCATTTTCATTCCTTTACTTTATTATTTTACAGCTCAAATGGGTACTACAATCACATCTTTTTGGCAGTTAATTGCAATCATTGGAATTCAAGCACTTATTAAAACTTTATATGAGCTTATAATATCCCCAGTAACTGCAGTACTAGCTAGAAAGATTAAAAAATACGAGGCTAATTTATTAACTAAATAATAAACATATATTATAAGATAAGGCTCCTATAAATAAAATAATATAGGAGCCTTATCTTATAAAATTCCCTAAAGCTTCCAAAAAAAAAATTAAAAGATAATAATATGAATAATAAGAAAAAACATATTCTATTTGAAGATGAAGATCCTGAATTTGAAATAGCTCTTAGAAGGTTGCCTATTGTAGATGTTCTCCCTGCAGCTTGGGACTACCCTGAAGATGACATCTATGATGAAATTTACAAAGATATAGGAAATGATGACGATGATGGCAAATAATAATAGAGGTAAGCAAAATGAATTACAAAAAGCCATTAAATGAATTAACAGGTTATCCTAAATATTTTGTAGGCTTAGACCCTGATGATTTTGAAGACTTAATGGATCTTAAATTTTTTAAGATCAAACATTGCTAAATTATACGAATAATTAATATAAAAAAACCACCCCTGCGCCCCTTCTATGGGGGGGGGGGCACAAGGAGTTATATATAAACATGAATTTATATTCAGAAGCAAACAAATATTTCGAAGAAATATTAAAAGAAGAAAATGCTAAGCTTAATGAAAGCTTAAAGAAAAAGAAGCTGAAAGAATCTATTATATCTCGGAAGAAGTTAAGAGAAGATGATAGTACAAAGTCTGCTCTTAATTGGGCAGATCGGGATGCCATAGAGAGTTTGATTAAAAAATCAATGGGAAAAATTGTAAGAGAGATACCCCAAATTGAGAATTCCTCTTACCATTACTCAGGCTGGGCTTCTTTTGATAAATTTGATGATATAATAAATGAAGTACGCCATAATTTAGATTGGCGGCTTGATAAATTATCACCAGAAGAAGCTGAATACAGTTACGGGGTTTTTAGGGATTACAATATAATACGTGGTGAAAACGTTAATGATAAGATTGAATCAGGTAAGATGCGTCTCTTTAATGACTACAGAAAAGCAATTGACTATGCAGAATCTATTACAAAACCAGATGGTAAGCAAACGCGTATTTATTTAATAGTCGGTAAAGGAGATAATAAACTCACTGCAGGGGACTTATGGCTTAAAATGCTTGATCCTACAGAAAAAATAAAATTAAATAGCCCTGCATATAATGAAATTCTAAGCTTGGTAAAGGGAAATAAAAAAGCAGCCAACATATTGAGAAAATGGTTAGAATATGTTACATGGGAATCTTCAGAAGAATTGGAAGATGAAGTAGACAGGCTTCTTAACGATTTAATACAAGAGGGAGGAACTCCTGCTAGAGATGCAAAAGTTGTGGCAGATGCAATAGGCTGGAATCTTGAAGATAATACTCCATCTTTCCCTCCCATCTGGTATTCTGTTTGGGAGCTTACTGAAGATGGTGAAGAAATAGATGAGCTTGATAGATTCGATACAAAGGAAAAAGCAATAGCTTTTGCCAAAAAACAGTCAGTTCCTACTCATGTAGTCTTCCTTCCTGAAGAAGACCCCGATGATGATCCTGATTATGCAGAATATATTGAATATACTTATGATTATGAGCCTTTTGAAGTTGTTTGGGAGAGCGGGGTTGATGAATCCTTTAACAGAAAGAGGAACTTAATGAGAGAAGCTGCCAATTCCATATCAGATATTAAGCATCTCAATTTACGCGACTATGGTAAAGGATACAGACCTCCTTATGCATTTGATGGGGCTGTTTATTTTGATGTTAAGGATAATTCATTAGGTAGGGGTATTAATCAACTTCAAGCTTGGGAAGTTGATATTGCCTATAATGAACGTAGAAGAAGATGGTTTGTAGATTCCGATGTAGCTCAAGGTAGCGGTAAAACAGTTAAAGAGTGTGTTATAAATACATTTAAAGATTTTGTTAATCAAAGTAGTGCAGATAATCTGGGTAACGCTAATGAAACTAGCCTGGGTAACGCTATTGACGATAGATTTGTTAATTATGATGCAGCACCTGGCGAAAGCTTTCCTCTATATCTTATAGATATGTACCATAACAACTAAAATATAAAAACATTGATACTAAGGGAGTAGATTTTTTATCTACTCCCTTTCATTGTCTCTTTAGTTGATTTTTCTTCTACTTTATATTATAATAATTACGATAAAAAGGTGAGGTAAAATCTATATATGGACTACTTTGAATACTATAATCCCAACCCCAAGGGCAAATTAGTTTCTGACTGCGTTAAGAGATGTCTTTCAAAAGCAACAGGCGAAGCTTATATTTATATTCAAAGACAGCTCAACGCTATTCATAGGGAATTCCATACAACAGATTACCGTGCCAAAAAGGTGTGGTTGACATTTATAGAAAGACATGGATATGAGAAATTCCCAATCCCTGTTGAGAAAGGAAAGCCTAGAATTACAGTTGCAGATCTTGCAAAGCAACAAGCAGCAAATATAAATGGGCTTGCCAACTACAGAATTATTTGTAGGTGTGCAAGACACCTGGTATGTGTAGCTGAAGGTAAATATTGGGATACCTGGGATAGTGGTGAATGTTGTGTCTATACTTCCTGGCTTGTCCCTATTCATGAGGAGAAGAAAATGATTAAAGAAGATGAAATTACAAAACTACAACTAGAGCTTGAAAACAAAAAGAAGATGCTCAAAGAACAAGAAAAAGAACTTAAGAAATTAGAGAGAAAACTTAATAAGCTTAAAGGCGTTCCTACTAATGCTCAACTTAGAAAAGACTTTGACGTTATTGAGCCTATTGGGAAATATGATCCTTACGGGCCTTGTTGGATTAGATCTAAAGAAGATAAGAAGAAGGCACTTAATGAAAGAATTGGATGAAGAGTTACTATACGAGGAATTAATGTATGGTACAGCCAGCGTTAGAAGGAATATACAGAATGATTTCATGCTAATAACTATCAACCCCCACCCTAATCTTATTAAAACCCCTTATTTTAAAGTTTACGATGCAGATAATTGGAGAAAAGCCACTAAAGTAGCTAGGCTAACATTTTTTGAACCCAAATGGATTGGTCATACTGGGGGACATATCCCTCCCTGGATTATATTAACAGAACAAGATATTCAAAATATAGAGGACTATTTTAAGTCTCCTAGTAGAGATACTCCAGGAGCTAAGGTGTGGGATGTACTTAAGTACAGATGGAATGATGAGTATGGGTTCTATATGAGATCTTTTGCGGATTATATTAGGGGAGAATATGATGAAGAATATAAAGATGATCCTTCATATGTTCCCTCCTATCTTGATCCCCCAGATTATAGAAAATTAGCGAGGTAATAAGTAATGTATTATAAAAGCCCTGAACAAGTCAAAGAAGAATATGGTTCTATAGATAGTATGTGTCTTGAAGTTTGTAATTGCTGTACAGCTGTTCCTGATGGGTATTGTACAGGTGGTTGTCTTACTCTTGATAAAATGAAAGTAATCGGTTTTGATCAAATGGCAAAAATCTGGGCCAAACACGATGGCAATCTCTCAAAAATTTTAAGATATGTGAGAACTACGAAGAAGGGGGCAGAAACTAAGCATACAACACTTGAGGAATTGTATAACAATATAGAATAATAAAGAGGGGATAATTATGAGAAGAGAAATCATAGATATAGATAATAGGGATATTTTTACATCTCTTTTAATATTTGATGACAACTCTGAAGTTGAGGTTGATATAGCAAAAATTATTGCAAATGCTATTGAAAATGGAGGAGATATTCTCGATCTTTTAGTAAGAGTAAAAAATTTATTGGAGCAAGAAAATGAATTTAATCAGTATTAATCCACGCAATCTTTGGAAAGAAATGTACGACCAACCACAAGTTATGTTGCTTACCCATCTATTTGATAGGTATCCAGACGAATATGGTAGATTAGCTTTGGAACATCCAGAAGCATATAAAATCCAAGATAATAGTATTATAGAGTTAGGCAACACATTTAAGATTGATCATATGGTAGAGGTTGCAGATAAGTATCATACACAGGAGCTAATTTTGCCCGACGGATTTCCACGGGGGGACGATACTCGTAGATTGGTAGAAGAAGCCCTTAATTGGATGGTACAGCATGGTAGAATTGGAGATTACAAGCTAATGGGTGTTTGCCATGGGCTTGACTATGATGATTTTACCACTACGTTTAATTATTTAAATTCCATTAAAGAAATTGATGTAATTGGTATTCCCAAAGTACTTCAAAGATGGTTACCTACAAAGAGTAGAGATGAACTAGCCCCTATTTTTACTAAGACAGATAAGGAACTTCACTTCCTTGGTGAATGGTTCTCACTTAAAAATCTTATTAAGATGCCTAAAGAACTAAAAGATAAAGTTAGAAGCTGTGATACTTGCCTTCCATGTTTGTCTATTGTGGAAAATAAATCAATTTTTGATGATAGAGATGGTACGCTTGATTTGGAAAAGGAATATCCAGAAATCACTTTTGATTTATATAAATCAGTATTAGGTAATTATACTGCTTTCAGTAAAATTAACGATGTTGAGGGATAAATGGATAATTTTTACATCCATATAAACCAAACAGATCCTTTATTAGTTGAGAAAGCAAAAATAGGTGAATTTTATACCTATCAAATATTTATTTACGGGAATGAAGGTCCTGTACCTCATTTTCATTTTGAAGGTTTAAATGGTACAGTTAATGGAGCTATTAGATTAGATAAACCCGAATATTTTAAACACATAGGATCTGGTAGTGATAGAATTAGTATTCCAGTATTTACAGAATGGATTAATTCCCCACATTGGCGTATGGGTAAGCATGGCTTAACAAATTATCAACTTATGTTATATTATTGGAATGATAGTAATCCAGATTATAAGATAGATGAAAATACTCCCATACCAAATTATAAAGAATTGAGGTGAATTAAATGGTAAATTTACTAGAACATAATGGAATTCAAAAGTTTTTATATGACAACAATCTTGAAGTGCACTTCGATGTTGTTAAAAATGAAGAAAAGCTCCCCCGTATGTGGCGTTGCTGGTTTTATCATTCAAAGTTGATGCGCCCTCATTTAATGTATGATGATGGTGTAATGGTTGGTAACTGCGGTAGAGGTAATACAACAATAGAAGCTTTCAATGATTTATGCTTTAAATTATCTGGTAAACTTCTTATTTTTGATACTGCTTCGGAACGGGAGAGAATTCAATTCCCCATTATCATTCCAGAGCTTACATACGAAGAAAAACAACAACTAAGAAACAGCGCTATTGGAGAGAATAGATAAAATGGTTATTAGAAAATTATACAGAATTGAATCAGCACATACGGTAAGAAATGCGGTATCAGAAAGATGTTCTGAAAACTATCATGGGCATAGTGGTGTTATTGAAGTATTTCTTAAATCAAATCATCTTGATAATGCAGGAATGATTTATGATTTTGGGGCATTTAAGAATACAATTGGTTCTCTTATAGATATGTTTGACCACAGTGTTCACCTTTGGAAAGATGATGATCCCGAATGTATTGAATTTTTCAAGAAGCACAACAAGAGATGGATTGTACTTCCCTGTAACCCTACTGCAGAAAATTATTGTATATTATTTAGAGATCTTATCAATGATATTCTTGTAAAGCTTCATCAAGAAAAGGACTTTAATAACGGAGAAGGTGCTGTGTACTGTAGTGGAGTAAGATATCATGAAACAACTACAGGATATGCAGAAAGTGATGAAAGCGATCCAGTTCAATTCCATCTTAATGATATGGAGTTCTCTCCTCAAACATTGAAAGAAGCTGCAATTGAATTATGGGGTATCATCAAATCTATTGAGCTATAAAATATGTCTTTAATAAATTATCTTGAGCAAGGCGATTGCTTAGAGCTAATGCAAGAAATCCCTGATAAAAGTATTGATTTAATTCTTTGCGATCTCCCTTATGGTCAGACAAAAATGGAATGGGATAGTGTAATTCCATTAGATAAGCTTTGGGAACAATACAATAGAATTATCAAACCTGAAGGTAATATTGTATTATTTTCTAGTGGGTTATTTACAATAGATCTTATCAACTCTAATAGAAAAAATTTCAGATATAAGTTAATATGGAAAAAGAATGTACCTACAGGAATGAGTTCTTCAAAATACCGTCCCATGAAGTATTATGAAGAGATTTGCATTTTTGGTAGTTCTAAGGCCACTTATAATCCTATCCCTAAACCAAGAGTAGGTGAAAGAAAAAGTTGTTATAATGGATACGACCATTATTGTGGAAAAAATAATCACCTAGATGTTGATAAGATAAAAAAGAAATATGATCCAGATTTTGTACAGCCAAGTGATATATTAGAGTTTAATGTTGTACCTAATAGAAATGGAAAGCTTCATCCAACTCAAAAACCAGTAGATTTACTAGAGTATTTAATTAAAACATATTCCAACGAGGGTGATGTAGTATTAGATAATTGTATGGGCAGTGGAAGTACAATTATTGCTGCTATAAATACAAATAGAAACTATATTGGGTTTGAAAAGGATGAAAATTATTTTAAGGTAGCCGAAACAAGAATTATAGATCAAGGGATAAATATATGACACAGAAACAATAAATGTAAAAGATGTGATTTTATATAATGCCATATATAATGTGAACTAGCTTTTAATAAAAGCCTGAAAATTTTTAACTTTTTCTAGGTTTCCTAGTGCTAAATTATATGAAATACAATTAAGAAGGAGACCTAAAATGGTTAGACGCGAAGGTTACACAACAATTTCATTAGATATCCCTGTTGATTTACTTAAGCAATTAGACGAATATTGTACAGCTCATTACATGAACACAAGATCTGCATGTATAAGAATGGCAATAAAGGAAGTGATTGACAAGGATAAGAAAAATGAACAATCTTAAGGGTGTTAAGATACTACAGAGAGTTGAAAGGCATGTAGTTAATAAAAACGATATTAATTATAAAGTCATAGATACTCTCTGTGGTAAATCTAAAAACCTGTATAATTATGTCAATTATATAATAAGACAATCATTTATTGCAGATTCTACCATACCAGGAGAGTATGATTTAGTTAAGCAGTTTCATGATAGCCATGATGAAGTTTATTATGGCATGTGCGGAAATACCAATCAGCAATGTATAAAATTGCTTTATAAAAACTGGAAATCATTCTTCAAGGCTATTAAAGGTTATTCTAAGAACCCATCCAAATATCTTGGAAGACCTAAGTTGCCTGGCTACAAAGATAAAAATGGTAAAAATATAGTTATTTTTACCTATTCAGATTCTAGAATTAAAAATGGTTATCTTTATGTTAACCATAAAGCAGGTATTGGCCCTATTAGAACCGCAGTAACTAATGAACAATTCAAGCAGGTGAGATTTGTACCCCAATCTAATTGTTATATAGTAGAGATAATATATGAGACAAGTCAGGTAGATTTAGATCTTAATAAAGAAAATTACTTAGCTATTGATTTAGGTATAAATAATTTTGCAACTTGTTATGATAGTCATGCAAATATTGCATTTATTATCAATGGTAAAATTATCAAATCTATGAATCAATACTACAATAAGAAGAAATCTATTTTGATGTCTTATATAGGTGATAAAGGTACCTCTAACAGATTAAAACAATTAGATTTGAAGCGTTATAATAAGATTAATGACTACATGCATAACGCATCAAGAAGAATTATTGATTATTGTATTGGTCATGATATTGGAACTATTGTTGTTGGATATAATAAGGGCTGGAAGCAAGAAACAAATATAGGTAAAACAAACAACCAAAAATTTGTCTCTATTCCTCATAATAAATTTATCCAGCAACTTCAGTACAAAGGTGAAGATGTAAATATTCAGGTTATAGTAGTTGAAGAATCTTATACCTCAAAAATTGATCATTTAGCTTTAGAACCAATGCAAAAGCAAGATAATTATATGGGTAAGAGGACCCATAGAGGCTTATTTAAGTCCAGTACTGGCAAAGTAGTTAATGCTGACTTAAATGGTGCTGTAGGCATTTTAAGAAAAGTAATTGATGAGTCTCAATTTATTGAAATAATCAATAGAGGGTTTGTAACTAACCCAGTTAAGGTTAACCCCTTAGCGAAAATTTTTATATAAATTTGCATATTTATAAATATGTTTATATGGAGATTATGTTATTTGCAGATCTTGATGATTAACAGGAGGATTAAAGCCATGAAAGAAATAAAAATTGTTGGTATTGGAAAAATGTTGGATATGCCTCCAGGGACCATGTATATTCCTATAGATACAACATATGATGTTGATGGTTTTTTAGCTTCAGGGCCGCTTGAATTAAATAAATTACTCAAATATATAAAAATTTATGGTAACAACAATGTTATTGGTACTATTGATTCTGATCCTGAAAATCAACATGGAGAACTAAACCTTTGTTATTCAGATACTAGCTTGATTAGTGAAAATATTGTTAATTACGCAGGGTACATGAATACAGTATGTATTATTTTAACAGAGGATGATCTTCCTGCATGTTTCTCATATTATTTATGTAATCTTTCTCAACCCAATCAACAGCTTGATAATCTTTCATATATAAAGAGAAAATTTGACCCCGAAGCTTTAGGGAAAAATAAGGATAAGCCATATGCCTATTATAGACAAGTTACAAAAGAAGAATTTCTCAAACTCCGAGAAAAATTCCTAGAAGATAATTTTCCCGATGCTGCAGGGATAATTTATTTCGCAAATATTTTGGCTCATAAATATTTAAATGAAGATAACCATTGTCAAACTATTGAAGGTAAATATTATTTGAATTTAGGTACTAAAATGAGGGTTAAGGGATGAGCAGTGAATTAATATTTAGAAAAGGAAAAGCAGATCTATTTAGTTACGTGGGGAGCAGTAAAATGTATGAGGCTTTACATCCCTATGCAAACTTTGATAAGTGGTCTAAAGTATCAGATCAGGCATTAAGATGTGGGTTAGAAACGTTGCACGAAAAGAAAGATTATTATATTTCTCAAATAAAGAAATACAAAGAAGCACTTAATCATCTAAAAGATGCAGATGATGTATATGATGCTCTTAATAATATAGAAGAAATTGAATGTGATTTAGAAGAAACAGAAACCGCAATTGTGGAATTAAGATTAATCAGAGAAATGCAAACTTATTTGCAATATAATGAAGATGGGGATAAAGTAGAAATTCCTTTAGAATGGATGGTATGTTAAAATGAATAAAATATTTGTAAGTTGGGATCAAGTAGAACAATATATAGCAGACTTAAAAGAACTTAATAATAAATATCACTGGACAGGCGTGTACGGTATTCCAAGAGGTGGGCTTGTTCTTGCAGTTATGATTTCACATAGATTACACATCCCATTTTTAGGTGCCCCATGTGAAGGTTGTCTTATTGTAGATGATATTGCTGATACAGGCAGAAGTTTATATCATTACACAGAGAATGAAACTCAACACAATAAGTATTACATTAGTACTATGTATTATCAAGGACAAAGCCTTGTAGAGCCCGATTATTGGTATTTACAAAAACACGAGGACTGGATAGTATTTCCTTGGGAGGAATAAAAATGAGACTTTTAGATTCCACAAATGAATTTAATAAAGAATCTGAGCTAAGGTTATTAGATGGTAACATCTGTAGAATCTGTGTCTCAGATGATCCTCTCGAACTTGCTAGGATGGTAGGGTTTGCATGTGATAGAATTAACATGTTGGCTCAATATAGAATATTACAATTACAAGAAAGACAAAATAATGATTCTTTAGAGGGGTAAAAATGACTGTTAAAGAAATTATAAATAATTTATCTCTTTCTGAGGAAGATAAATGGTATTTACATTTCTATTTTGAAGATTTTGAAAATGAAGTTAAATCAGTTAAAGAATTTGCTGCAGAATGTAATGATACTTTTTGTGAAGATATAAATGAAGAAAGAAGTATGCAAACTCTTGAAGATTTAGAAGAATTATCTTTATACCTTAATCGATATATTAGAATTTTAAGAAGTTTCAAAAATATAAACTAAAAAGAGGATGAATTATATATGCTAATAAATGAACTGTTTTCTTCGATTGATGGAGAAGCAAGAAGGGCAGGTGAACTTGCAACTTTTATTAGGACAGTAGGATGCAATTTACGCTGCAAATACTGTGATTCAAAATATACCTGGGGGCATGAAGCTACAAATAGAGAAATGTCTGTAGATGAAATTGTAGAGGAATGTAAAAAATTTGGTAATCATAACATCACATTTACAGGAGGTGAGCCTTTACTTCAGAAAGATGCGGATGAACTTATTACAAGGCTTGCTAATGAGGAATTTGATGTTAGTATTGAAACAAACGGTGCTGTAGATTTTACCAAACGCTCTTGGTTTAAGCCAGATGATGAAATTGAATGCGAGAGTCCTTTATCCAGAATTTGGGTATGTGCAGATTATAAATGTCTTACAAGCGGTATGCTAGAAGAAATGCTTGGGTGGGATAAGTTTGCTCATCTTCGTAGTAATGATGTTCTTAAATTCGTTGTTGGATCTCAAGAAGACTTAGAGCTTGCTCGTGAAACTATTTACTATATTAGATCACATGGCTGCAATTGTTATGTTTATCTTTCACCAGTATTTGGAGATATCGAACCTGCAGAAATTGTAGAATTTATGAAGCAACATAATATGCAGGGTAAAATTAGAGTTCAACTTCAATTACACAAATTAATTTGGGACCCTAATGAAAGAGCAAAATAATGGAGGGAAGAACTGTGTTAAAAACTAACGATAAGGAATTGATTGAGTTCGTTAAAGAAAGATATTTTAAGAAATTCCCAAATCATACTTTAAAACAATTTAAGAGTGATTATGCGCAATGGGAACTAATGCCCGTATTTAAGGCATGTGAAAACTATTACGAAATAAATACAGATTATTCTGATAGATATAAATTAGCAGATGTTGAAGGTAAAGATGTTGTGCCTGAAATTCCAGACTTAGCTCCAGAAGTTCATTGGATTATGAGAATGGCAACTCAATATTTCCTAACTAAAGCATTTGAAGCAATGAAAGTTGATTTAGATGATCCTAACCTTAAAGAAGAAGTAGTTGGTAAAGGCACACCTGGACGAGTAGCAAAAATCTGGACAGGAAATGACCCTACAGATACAACAGAAAATTTATCCGGAAGGTGGAATAGAGAACCATACATAGCAACCTTCCCAAATGAGGGCAAATCAGAGATTATCACTAAAGAAGTGGATTTAACAGCAGTATGTTCACACCATTTCCTTCCTTTTACTTCATTAGAAGGTGGTAAATGTATTATTAAATATAAGCCAGACAAATTTATTCTCGGCATTTCCAAACTTGGTAGGTGGGTTCATTGGGCAGCAACACGCGCATGGCTTCAAGAGGATCTAACAAAATATATTGGGAATGGTCTTTGTAGAATTACAGGTACAAAAGATGTTTATGTAAGGCTTGAAAATATTCAACACTCTTGTGAGCGGTATAGAGGTGCCCATCAATATCAAGGTAATTTAACTACAGAATTTAAATCGGGAATTTTTGAAGAAAATCCAGATTTGTGCAAATAAATCATTGCTAAATTACACGTGATATTTTACTAATAAAAGGGGGAAATTCCTTGAATATACTAATTTTAGGTACATGTACTTCAAGTAAAAAATATACTTCCAAGCCCACCCCTGCTTATGAAGTTTACGAAGGTATGCAACACCAGTATATTGTAAAAGGTTGGGACAAATTAAAAGATGCCCTTAGAGACGAGGGGGGGGGGCAATATAAAATAGATTACTATATTATTAGTGCCAAATATGGACTAATAAATGCAAATACTAAAATCACCTCATACAATAGAACATTTGCAGGTAAATCATTTGATAAAATCCAAAAAATGTCTAAAGATTTAGAGATAGATAAAAAATTAAAAAGATTAATCCCTAAATATGATCTAATCTTTTGGATGTTAAGTGATCCTTATATGGAAGCTATCCAAGATACTTTAGATGAGATTGACAATTTTGGAAAAACAACAAACGTATTTTTTATTCCCTCTTCAGCATTAGATGATTACCCCACACTTGAAGATGAGGATTACATTACATTAGATGTAAAAGATACTAAAAAATATAAAGCTGGATTAATAATGCTAAAAGGAAAATATTTTCTTATATTAGCAGATATTTTAACTAAAGATGTTCCTACAATATCTTCATTAAGAAAAATTAAATCAAATCCAGAATATATAGAAGAATTAATTAAAAAATACTGGAAGAAAAATAGAATTATTGAGAGTTTAGAAAACCCTTATCTTCCTCTTTACTATGCCTACTATTGGAAATCATAATTTGATATCAGGATCAACTACGAAAATTAGTTGATCCTTTCTTTATCTTATATTATAATACTGGTAGAAATTAGGTGTGAGGTAAATATAAATGAAAGAATGGACACAGAAACAAATTGAAGGGCCTAAGGGAAATGTTTATAAACTTTGTAAGCACCTGGGTTGGAATTTGCCCTCTTTTGGAAGCGTTAAATCCGCTTCGGGTGGTTTTAGAGTTAAGTTTCGGAAGTCGAATAAAGAGGATGCACAAAAAGTAGTTGCAGAGATGGAAAAGGCGGCCCAAGAATTGGGTATTAGGGCATGTAAAGGAAAAACCAATGTATATGACCCTGGTTATAACAGTAGTTGGAGCGAATCTTATACATTTCTTTATGAATCTAAGAAGCCAGAAGATATTGAAAAGTGGAATGCTCTAATGGATGAGTATCAAATGCCAGTTGCTAGAAATGATAATAATGAGCCTACAGATAAAGACCCCAGATATTGGTATAAAGATTCTTTTAAGGGGTTGGGTATTAAGTTTTTAGCTAATGGGGCTGGTTGCAACCCTCATTTGAGAGAAAGATTTGAAGCGTTTCTTGAAAAAGCCGCAACTCTTAATTACTGGGCAGAAATTGTTATTGAAGCTCAATGGTAAATAGTTGATTCTTTTCTTAAACTATTGTATAATATATGTAGAAAAAGAGTGAGGTAAATATAATGGATAGTAAAGTCAATTTCCCGGAACCTTCCAAAACCATGTATGTAAATACAGATCAGCTTGAAAATTTACTTTGGGTGAAAAACGAAGAAAAGTTTGCTAAAAAATACAACGTTGTTGAAGAGTTGATAATTTCCCCGGGCAATTCACAAAACAAACCTGAAGTAAAATATTGTGGCGCATCTTATTTTCCCAGCCTTAAAAGAGCAGTTCTTGAAGAAGGTATTGAAGAAATCGGTTCATTTGCATTTACATGGTCTTCCATTAAAAGTATTAAAATGCCTAGTACTTTGAAGCGTATTAGTTATGCTGCATTTTCCAAGAGTGCAATTGAAACCATTGAATGGCCTGATAAAGTTGATGGGCTTGTAATTGATGGTGATAGTGCATGGTATGCATTTGATTATTGTATTAATCTTAAAGAACTGGTATTCCCAGAAGGAACCACATTTGTAGCAGTTCCCACATACCTTACACCAAATGTTGAGAGAATCCATCTCCCCAGCAGTGTTAAAGACCTGTATGTTGATGGTTCTCTTGCAGTTGGTTGGACACCTTCACTTAAAGAACTTACTTGGGGTGATAAGGTTCTTATCGATGCCGATAATGATGTTGAGTTTGAAAAGGAAAATTATTGGGATAAATATGCTATTAAAGATGGTGAGTTGGTAGCCCACATTGTAAAAGATAGCTATAGAAGAGAACATATGGAAAAATGCAAGAAAGAATGTTTAGCATTTTTGGTTAATCATTACGGCATTTGCTAAAATAAAATTTAATTAATATTTGTGGGAAGCTTTTGTGAAAGTTTCCCACATTTTTTCTCTTTTATTAGTTGTAAGCTTGTATAATTATATGGAGGTGAATAATGTTAAAAAATGCTAATTATATATATGAAAACAACATTATAGCAGATGAAGTAAATACAACAAAACAGTATTGTAAGAAAGCCCAAGTAGGCGTTGATGTTACAGTTAGGGATATTTTATGGATTGAAGGGTTTGGGCAAATTTTAAGTGATAAAACTTGCGTTCCCAGATACGCATCAATTCCTAAACACCGCTTTAATGGGCGAGAAGGCTGGTTTATTCAAAAAGGTACATATATTGTAAATCTTAATGAGGGTGTTCAATTTGGACCTAATGATACTGGTATTTTTATTCAACGAAGCTCATTAAATAGAAGTGGTTGTACTGTTGTGTCTAGTGTATGGGATCCAGGTTTTACTACGCAGGCAGGGGAAGTAATTAATGCTCCTACACTTAGATTAGTTGTAAATGCTGATAATATTTTTATTGAAGAGAATGCAAGAATTGCCCAACTAATTATTTTTGAAAATGAAGATACAGAATTATATGATGGGCAATTTCAAGGTGGAAGAACCAAAAGTAAATTGGAGGATAAATAATGCAGCCTACTGGAATATCAATTCTTAGTCCCGAAGACTTAGTTGCCCATCCAGAAATGATAAATCACCCATTGCATTATGGAGGTGAAAATAACCCTTATGAGGCTATAAAAGTCATTGAAGCTTGGGATCTTGATTTTAATTTAGGAAATTGTCTTAAATATATATCTAGGTTAGGTAAAAAAGGTGACAGTAGTCTTTCTAAAGATGAAAAAACACTAGAAGATTTACAAAAAGCCGCTTGGTATTTACAAAGAGAAATTGATAAATTTAAGAAAGAAATGGGAGAAAAGAAAAATAAATGATTATTAAAACAGCAGATTTAAATGCCATAGCTGATAAATTACTAAAAGCAGTAGATACGAATGAATTAACTCAGCTTAGTACTGCACTTGAATTAGAAATAATAGACACTGGTCAGCTAATTCTTTCTGTATCAAATAAAGAATATTTTGTAACTGCAAAGCTTCCAGGTTGGTATGCAAGCGAAGAATTCCATGCATCTGTAAATGCAAATTTATTTTTGAAATTAATTACCCAAATTACAACAGAAGATATTGAATTGGAGTGTAAGGGTAATTATTTATATATCAAAGGTAATGGTTCTTATAAATTGCCTTTAATTTTCAAAGATGAGCAAATGCTTGTTCTTGATAAGATTGAAATTTATAATCCCACATGTGAAATGACTATTGATAATAGTATTCTACAAAGTATTATTAAATATAATAGTAAAGAGCTTACCAAAGGATTTATTTCAAAGCCCGTACAAAGATATTATTATGTAGATGAAAAGGGTTGCATTACTTTTACTACAGGTGCTTGTGTAAATAGATTCAAATTAGATCAACCTGTAAGAATGTTACTAAATAGTAAGTTAGTAAATTTATTCAAACTATTCAATGAAGATGTAATTGATTTTACTTTGGGCTATGATTCATTAAGTAATAATATAGTACAAACAAAAGTCAGGTTTGAAACAGAAACTATTTCAATTACAGCTATTTTACAATGTGATGATGCAATGTTAAATTCTGTTCCCGTAAATGCAATTAGAGGAAGAGCAGAAGCTTTATATCCCTATTCTGTTGTAGTTAGTAAAGATATGTTTATCCAAGCAATTAACAGAATGATGTTATTTAATAAGGATATTAAAGACAATAATATTGCCAATTTTGTATTTACAAAATCAGAAATGACAATGAGTGATAGTAGAGGAGAAAATTCAGAGTCACTTACTTACTTATCTGATTGTGAAGCTCTTGAAACTACTCCTTATACAGCATCTTTAAATCTGAATGATCTTAAAGCAACTCTTCAACTTTGTGATGAAGCACATCTCACAATTAAATTTGGTGTAGGCAAAGCATTCATTATTGCTCGTACAAATATTATAAATGTTATTCCCGAATGTATTTTTAGTTGATTTCTTCTTTATTCTATATTATAATACCTATAGAAATAGAGGTGAATTAAATGTATAAAGAAATGCAAATCACAAATCTAGAATGGGTAGTTGCAAGTCTGAGAATTAAGCATGATAGGGATGGTTATTATAGCGACGGTGACTTTGCAGGACATTGGAGCTATGACCAGGCTATTATGCTTGAAGTTGCTTTTCTAAGACAATCAGATCCTCTCAAGGTTTGGTTTTCTGAAGATGAGCTTAAGTATTTTCCGAAAGACTGTAAAGAGAGCGAGGGTTAATTATGGATCAGGAAATTAAAGAAGAACTTGAAGATATTACACTACATGAAGAGTTGATAGACATGCCAATTGAAGAGCTTACTGCTGAGTGTGGTGGTGACGAAAAACTGGCCAGGGCAATTTACAGTGTAGAGCATGGCATTAATCTGCATAGAACCACCTATGATAATTTTGTCAAGGACCTGAGAAAATATAGGAAAAGATAAGATGTTAGAGATTATAGAAACAGGTGATTATGTAGAAGATAGAGAAAAGTGGTTGAATAATTCAAAGTCTGGCGTAGCAGAAAAAATATCAAAAAATTTGGAGATAGCCCTTAGCTGCATAAAGAACAAGACGCCTATGCCTCGCTCGTTTAAAGATCATCCATTAAAAGGGAAGCTTAAAAAGTACAGAGACTGTCACATCTTACCTGATCTGGTTATGGTTTACAAAATAGATAAACCAAATAATGCAGTATATTTGCTGACATTATCCAATCATTCTCAAACCTTTGAATCTTATAAAGAGGAAGAAATTTAATTATGGAAGAAAGTGGTCCGTCGTTTCCGTCGACGCTAAGTAAAACTAAAAAAGCTTATTTTCACGCAGCTAAGAGTATTTCTACTCTTAGTAACCATAGATGTAAATTGGGTTGTGTAGTAGTAAATAAGCACAAGATTATCAGCTCTGGGCATAATAGTATAGATAGAACACATGCATTTCAAGCCAGATTGGATAAAAGAACTTTTGGTTGTGAATGTGCAGGTATTTTACATGCTGAAACTGATGCACTTCTTCCCCTTATAAAGAATAAAATTGATCTTTCGGGCGCTTCTATTTATGTTTATAGAAGCATGAAAGATGGTACTAGGGGCATGGCTAGACCATGCCCCAGATGTATGTCTGTAATAAAAAGTTGTGGTATTAAATATATTAATTATTCTACAGATGCTGGATTTGCAGAAGAGGTAGTTTTATGAAAAGATATAGGAAACATAGAAAAGAAGTTATTAAATTAGGTAAACTTAAAGGGACAGATTATGATCATCTTAAATGGGAAAGTAAAGATAGAACAATAAGCTGGAATTTTGCTTACTGCATGCCCATGTTATTGAGAGACATATTAAGAGACTTTGCTTCAAATGTTCAGAGTTGTCCCAGCTGGTTAGCAAAAGAGTTCGATGATATAGATGATGCCTGTGCAGAGTGGAGTAAAAGAATTAATCAAATTGCAGATAAGTTTGACTATGCTTCTAAAATAGATGATACCATGAATTTCTTATCCAAAGAAGATCAGGCAAAGATGCATGAATATCTTTCCCAAGGCATACACACACTTTGTCAGAAAGATAAAAATGATTTTGAAGAATGGTTAGCCACACCAACTCCGGAGCATGTTAAAATCATTCAAGAAAAAGAAGATAAAATTGCAGAAGATATGCGTAGTAAATTAAAAGAAGCACTTCAAGAACTAGGAGAGATTTGGTACGACTTATGGGATTAACAAACAGTGTTGTAATTGTTGGGGGAGGCCCAGCAGGTATTTTTTGTGCATATGAATTAGTACAGCAAGGATATAATGGAAAAATTACAATCCTTGAAATGGGTAATCTAATTGAAAAGAGAAACTGCCCTAAAGATAAAACATGAAGAAAAATTAAGAATTCTTAATAAGAATGAAGAAATTTATTGCTAAATTATGTGTAATAAATTTCTGAAGGAGCAACGAAATGAAAAAAATACTAAATTTTGAAGTAGAAGAAGAAGTCATCCTTCAGTTAAAGAAGATAGCGAAAGAAGATGAAAGAAACCTTTCAGCAGAAATTAGATTTATTATTCTTTCCTATCTAAAGGACAGAATGAAGAATGGCAAACTTGAAGAACAATAAAAACATACCAAGGCTAATATCTATAATAAGTGAGCAGGAACTATTTGATTACTGGATAAAAGAAAAGCACACCCCAAAAGAAACCCAAGAGCATTTTAATATAAGCAGTTGGGAGTTTAATCTATTATCTAACTATTATAACATAAAACAAAGAGGAAATTCTCTTAATAATTATATAAGATTAGTATCTAGAGAAAATTTATATAATTACTATTTTGAAGAAAATCACTCCGCAACAGATACCATGAAGTATTTTAATATAAATGAGCACACCCTTGAACAACTATGTAGATATTATGGCTTACCAAATAAACAATCCTACAATAAAGATAAAATTTTAAAAGATTTAGATGAATTAGAAGTAGTTGATTACTATAAAAACCACTCCTATTATAACACTATAGATTATTTTAATTTACGTACATGTTCGCATGTACTAGATACAATTATTACAAAATATGGCGCCCATAAAAAAGATATTAAAAAGAAAAAATTTGAATCTTTTGATGAAATTATTGCCAGAGTATCTAAAGAAGAATTTTACCAATATTATATTGTAGAGAATCATAGTTATGGTGAAACTATAAAACATTTTAATCTAGGTAATCTTGATAAGGTGCGTAATTATTATGGACTACATAAAAGACAATTTACTAAACATAATTTTATAAAAATTGAACAATTTAAAAAATTATATACTAAAGAAGAATTTATAAATTATTACATAATCCAAAACCATAGATTATTTGAAACTGCTGAACATTTTAATATATCTCAAGATACTTGTAAATTATTAATAAGAGAATATGATGTAAGTAAGAAAAAGAAAGAATATTCCCATCTTTCTATGGTAAATTATAAACAAACTTGTCTTAACAAATACGGGGTTGAAAATTCGCTACAACTTAGAAAGTGTAGAGATAATAATGAGCCATACCAAAGCGAACCCAATAAAAAATTTCAAAAATTATTGGAAGTTAAAGGATTGACAAAGGATGAAACCTTTATTTCAGAGTTTGCATTAGAGGACAAAAGATATGATTTTAAAATAGATAATTATTTAGTAGAAGTTAATCCTTGGGCTACGCATAATATTACTTGGAAAAAATACTGTTTATCAAATAAAAATAGCTGGTCTAATTATATGTATAAAGAATACCATAGAGAAAAATCTTTGTTAGCCCAAAAACATGGTTACAAATGCATATGTATATGGGATTGGAGTGATAAAGAAAAAATAATAGAAAATATACTAAACAATACATTAAATATTAAAGATACTGGAGAAATAAAATTACACCTATTTAATTATAAAACAAAAGAAATAGTATCAACTACTGGCCCATATGTTGTAGAAATTTGGGATGATGGGTTTGAATTAGAGGTATAATATGAATAATATAATAATTGTTGGTGGTGGAAATGCTGCACTATTCTGTGCTTATGAACTAATTGAAAAGGGATTTAAGGGACAAGTTTCTATATTTGAAGAAGGAAAAGATTTAAAATATAGAGATTGCCCAAAATCTAAAGCTGGCAAATGTATTCATTGTAATATATGTAATATCACAGCTGGAGTAGCAGGTTGTGGCCCCAAAACAGATGCCAAGGTCTCATTATCTACAGCAGTGGGTGGGTGTCTTCCCGAAATTTTAGGTGAAGAAAAAACTCAATCACTCATTGATTATATGGACTCTATATTACTTAGGTTTGGAGCAGATCCTAAAGTTGAGGGCCTTGGAGATAATGAAGAAATAAGAGATATTAAGAGAAAATCAATTGCTGCGGGTCTTAAATTAGTAGATGATCCTATTAGGCATTTAGGTACAGAAAAATCTACAGAACTATATCAACGTCTTGAAGAATATTTAATATCAAAAAATATTAATATTATACCCAACTCTAAAGTAACTGATCTAATTATTAAAAATAGCAAATGTTCTGGAATAATTGTAAATGGTTCTACAACTTATGTTGCTGATAAGATAGTTGTAGCTGTAGGTAGAAGAGGCGCTTCATGGTTGGAAAACCAATGTAGATTACACAACATAAAGAAATTGCCAGGTACTATGGATATTGGTGTTCGTGTAGAGTGCAGAAATGAAATTATGGAAAAAATTAACAAATATTTTTACGAGGGAAAATTTATTGGTTATCCAGCCCCTTTTAGAGACAAAGTAAGAACATTTTGTCAAAATCCAGGGGGTTTTGTAGCGCAAGAGAACTACGAGGGAAGCCTTGCTCTAGTTAATGGGCATTCTTATAAGGAATTAAAATCAAAAAATACCAACCTCTCAATTTTGGTAAGCCATAGTTTTACTACACCTTTCGATCAACCTCTTCTTTACGCCCAGAAAATAGGTGAATTGACCAACATGCTGGCAAATGGAAGCATATTAGTTCAAAGATATGGTGATATCATATCTGGTAAGAGAACTTGGCAAAATGAGCTGGATAAATCCAATATTAAGCCCACATTAATAGATGCTGTAGCAGGCGATATTACAGCAGCAATGCCCTACAGAACAATGACCGATATTGTAAATTTCATTCAAATGTTGGATAAAGTAGTTCCTGGGTTTGCTGCATATGAAACTCTCCTTTATAGTCCTGAGATAAAATTCTATTCAAATAGAGTAGTAATGGATGAACACCTAAATACAAGTATTCAAAATCTTTATTGTATAGGGGATGGCGCAGGAGTTACAAGAGGAATAGCTCAATCTGCAGCTAATGGAATTCAATGCGCTAGAGAAATCATAGATGAGGTAGAACAATGAATAAAAAATGTTACGGGTTAGATATCCCCATCAAAGGTAAACCCCACTATATATATGAAAATCCCTATAGGTACATTGAAAAGTTGGGGTATAAGCCTGTTAATGATTATTTTGGTTTTCAAAGCTCTGATGAAGATGAAGGGATTGCTCTAAGAAATCCTTTATTTATTTTTGGAATGGATGATATAGACTATAATATGATGTTTTATAGTCCCAGTGGAGAGCGTTGGTGGAATTCAAAAATTACAATCAAAAATAAGCTAGCAAGCGCTTTTTGTAACGCTTATTTTTCTGAGCTTCCCCCTTATGCAGAAGAATTTGAAAAAGAATGTGTAGAAGTGGGCTTAATTCTCTTGCCTAAAAAAGATAGATTTTTCACCAACGAAGACAAAGCGCAATTAAATAAGTGTTTAAAAGACCTAGATTGGTTTATATAGGAGATACTAAATGATAGATAGTAAAATATGGGAGGAATTAAAAAGATTAGATGAACTTGCAACATTTTCACCAGATAATCTTGAGGATCATAGAAAGCATGAACCAGAATATGGTCTTGAGAATGATGAACAATATCAGGAGTTTACTGATATTCTAACAAAATATCCTGTAGTTCCTATTGGGAAAGGAGATATCATGGATGTTCAAGGGTATATAGCTCAAAGTGGAGCTAGAGTTAAATTTGTCCAGATTAAAAATGATATTTATGCTCTAGCTGCATATAAAGGAAATGTAAAAGGCCAAACAGCCCTTACTAACTACCCGAAAAAACTTAGCAACATCTTAAAAGATGCAGACCCTTACGCTTTTTATAGGCAAAATGAAAAAGAAGATGATTATAGGTACAGAAGTGATTTGAATGGCAGATTCGAGGGCCTTAAATTTTTTGATGTTCATCCGGAATATCATAGAGGTACTCCAGAAGAAAAAATAAGAGAGATCAGAAGAAGACTATACAAAAGAGAAAAACTTGGCAGATTTAACACTGATAAGGAGTAACCATATGGAACATATTACATTTATAGGTGCTGGTCCTGCTACTATAGGCGCTGTATTAAAATTGATAGATAATAACTATAATGGTGAAATTTTAATTTTTGAAAAGGGAAAATCCTTAGATAATAGATTATCTTCAGAAGTTGTAGAGGGGTTTGCAGGAGCAGGATGTTTTTCAGATTGTAAATTATCTAGTGCTTTAAGTGTAGGTGGAATTATCCCCAACTTAACTCAGGAAGGTTTAGAAAAATATGAACAAGAGATTCTGGATTATTTTAATAAATTTTCGCCAGATAAGTTAGAATGGTCCCATACATCTTCTTTTGATACTCATACAACAAATTTAACCTTTGATACTCATAAAACATTGCATGTGGGTTCAGATAGGGGAAGAAAAATCTTTTACAACATGGAAAAATTTATTACATCTCAGCCTAACATTAAAGTTTTATTTGAAACAGAAATTGATGATGTTGTAAATACAAATAGTTTGCAAGGATATGAACATCCCTTTATTGTTTATTATCATAACAAAGAAAAAAATTGGTGCGTTGAAACAGATAAAGTAATTATAGCAACAGGACAAAAAAATACACTGCCTGGTAAATTAATTAAAAAGTTTAAGCTATCTACAACTCCCAGAGCTTTGCAATTGGGCGTAAGAGTTGTAGATGAGATGAACCCACAATATGAAGAGATAATTAAAGCAAATTATGATTTCAAATTTGTAAAAGAATATAAATATAAAAACAACGTAAAAGTTAAAGTAAGAACATTCTGTTGTAATTCAGGTAATGCCCATGTATGTGCTGAAAAAGCTTCAGAAGGATTTATTTGCTTTAATGGGCATGCCTATAAAATGCCAGATCCTAACAACCATAGTGTTAATTATGGAATTATGTGTGAAGTATCAGGACTGAAAAAATACAACTCAAAAGAAAAACAAATTGAATTGATGAAAGATATTAATAATAAAGAAAGTTGGGTTACAGATAATTTTGATAGTAATAATAACGTAAGGCCCGTTAGAGCATTGTTAAGTGGTTTTAAGCATCTTAGAGATTGTTACCCCAAAGTGGTAATAGATTCCTTAACAGATTTTGTATGGGAATTAAATAAACTTGTAGATTTAAGCAAAGCAAATTATTTATACCCTGAAGTAAAATTAAATGAAGGGAAGACAATCCAAACAACAAACTGGGAATCATCTCTTAAAGGATTATATTTTATAGGTGATTGCAGTTGTACTAGAGGTATTGTTAAATCATTTTTATCTGGATTACAAGCTGCTGAGGAATTGATAAATGCCAATTAATTTAGGAAAAACATTTGAGCAAAAATTTAAGGAAGATTATTTGAAATCATTTCCAAATGCTTTATGTATGAGACTTTACGATAATATGTCTGGTTATTACCACATATCAAACTATGCTGATTTTATTTGCTATGATAGTGAAAGAATGTACATGTTAGATTGTAAAGCACATGAAGGTAGTTCATTTCCATTTCAGGCATTTTCCCAATTTGATGGTCTAATATCATTAGAATATATCCCAAACCTTATTACAGGCATTATTTTGTGGTTATATGATAAAAATAAAGTATTTTTTGTACCCACAATATCTATAGATAAAATGAAAAAAGATGGAATAAAATCATTTAACCCAGATAAAGTACCCAAATATAAATATTATTACTTAAATATTCCATCGGTAAAATTAAAAACTTATATGAATAGTGATTATAGCGTATTAAAAGACGCACCGGGGAATGAAGAGTTGAGAAATTGGGGTAATGAGAAGAAGTAGTTGATTCTTTTGTTAAGTTGTTTTATAATGAATATGAGGTGTGAACTATGAGAGAGTGTTACGGTCTAGATATTCCTGTAGAAGGAAAACCTAAATGGGTCCATGAAAACCCCTATAACTATGTTGAAAAACTGGGCTATTCATTAGTCGATGATTTTTTTCATTATAAGAATTATTGGAGAGAAGAAGATAAGACAACCCCAATAATTGAACATTTTATAGATGATAATTTTTACATGATGTTTTATGAACCCAAAGAACAGCCCCAAGATTTCAATAAAATAGGTAGTGGGTTTCTTAATGCAATGTTTTATGGGTATTCGCAATACTGTGACGAAAGAGAAAAATTATATAAAAATATCATTGTAATAAACCACCCTGTAACTGTACCTTTTAACAAAAATCAAATAGCAATGTTAAAACAATTAATAAAAGATATGAAATGGTTTTATGGAGATATGAAATGATAGATAAAGAAATCTGGGATAAATTAAATAAATTAGATGAAGATGCATATTTTGATAGGATTAAAGGGGATCATCAAGGACCAAACTTGACAGCCCATGAATTTCATAAGGCAGAGTTTGGGCTAGAAAATAAAGGTGACTATAATGAAATTGCACATACAATAACAAGTCAAGAAGCTTTACCCATAGGTACAAATATGGACTGGGGTGTAGTCGGTTACATAAATCAAGACGGCAGAAATGTTAAGTTTACTCGTCTTGATGATAATAAATATATGATTGGGGTGTATGTAGGATCTCCAGTAACTGGAGCAACTATTACATTTTACACTAAAAACCTGCAGGATATTCTTAAAGATGCTGATCCCTACAGTATGTACCCTTTAACTAATAAAGAGGGAGACTATAGATATAAATACGATCTGGATAAAAAGTTTGAAGGCCTCAAATTCTTTAATAATCATCCTGAATACCATAGTGGTACTTCGGAAGAAAGAATAAGAGAAATCAGACAAAAACTTTATAAAAGAGAAAAACTTGATACTTTCAATACAGATAGGGAGTAAGAAACATGAGAAGAATTTGTAGTTGTTGTGGTAAAAAGCAGGATAAAAATTATGATCCTTACTACCGGGTTGAAGATGAAATGCTGTGTGAGGGATGTTTGTTAAAAAGATATCCAATTAAAGAAGTGACATACTACTATAGTACTTATGATGAAGATTATTATTCTTCTATTTCAGAGGCTCTAGAATGGGTAGCTGATGAATCTTACGTAGCTGCGGATGAAGAGGAAGACGATGAAGAAGAGTGAGATAGTTTATTTTATAATACTTTCCTTAATTTTTACTCTAAGCATTATTGGGTGGATTTGTAGTATAGTGTTCTTTACTTCGGGTAAAGATTTAGCAGGTGCTATCTCTACAACAATTGCAGCAATATCAACCATAGGGATACTTGTAACAAATCATATTTATATTCCAAAACAACTAAAAAAGGAGATGGAAAAGAGAAATGAAGTTAGTACTTACGACAAGGAATGAGATTGATGAGGCAGGAATTGAGGCATTAAAAGAAGAGCTTGGAGTATCCTTAACAGAAGCATTAAAGGGAGCTATTCAGGATAAATTCCAGCAACTGTATGATCAATTAGTTAAAACAAACCCAGAAGCGTATAAGCATTCCAACCTAACTTGGGAGGTCCATTATGAATATTAATAGTCTTAAATTTCATGCCTGGCTAAAGAGAGAAAAGAAAATGGTTGATGTAAAATCAATTCATTTTGGTACTAAAAAGATCATGTACGGTTACAGTGATGGTCCTCAGAATTATGGTTCCAGAAGCTGCAAGTTTGAAGACTGTATACTACTTCAACTTTATCCAGAACAAGATGGTGTAGGAAATGAAGTATTTGAAGGGGATATTCTTTATAAACACATTGATTTTGGATACCTTTGCCCTGGTTGGTCTGAAGATGTTTATGTAGTTGTAGCTATGAATAGCGAAGTTAAGATGTATGTTAATCGTAGTAATAATAAAGATGCAGTGTATACGGGGACTATGAAAGAAATTGATGCTTCCAGTTATATGGTTATAGGAAATATTTTTGAAGATAAAGATATGCTTACTAAAGCAGGCTTTGAGGTACAGGAAATATGTTAAAGGTAAGTACAGCATATATGATGGATAGAAAAGAAAACTTAATTGAACTTCCTGACCATCATCCTTATTTAATAAACGTTAAGGATCATCACTCTATTTTGGAACAAATGGAAAGAGTGATTAAATTTAATTTAGAAGACCTTCTTTGGTATTATGATAATACTAAAAATATTGATAGTAAGGAATTGGTAAAAACAATTCTTGCTTACCTATGGTTTGATAAAAGATATAAAAATGATTATGTAGATCGAGACGGTAACTACATAGTTAGAGTTATCAATAACTATTTTGACGATTCTGTTTATGATGTTGATCTTACAAAAGAAATTAATGTTGAAGATTTGTGGAAAGAGCTTAGTGATAACTTAAATGAAGAGTTTACTAGGACTAGAACTTCCCATAAAAATATGCCAGCAGATAATAATAGGGATATCTATTTTAGGATTAGTTCAAAATATACAAACTGGTTTGATTCGATCTGGAAAGTGGTGTATAATAATAGGGAATGGATTGAATCTGTAACTGTCGTTACAGATTTGCAAAGTAGAGGAGAAGAAAAATTTTACGTTTTAGGTGGGCAAAAGACAGACCATATGAGCGTAGAAGATTTTATCAATCTTAAAGGTAACCCTATTGTAGAAAAACTTCAACAAAAATATCATATATACTAAGAGGTGAATAAATGCAATTAGATAATGCAGTATTAAATGAAAAAATTACAAATATAGATGAAAGCGTAAATGAATTTAATGAAATTACAGAGCGTGTAATTAAAGAGCAAAGTGCAGATTTGGATGATCTCATGCAAGCAATTCATTATGCAGTTACGCAAGAAAATGCCATTTCTACAGATGCAGTAGAAAGATATTATGCTGAACTTTCATCATTAGTTTATTTCATGTCTGAAAGAATTGAAAAGCTAAATGTATTTAAAGATGTAAGTAAAGCAACTGCAAAGGAAGCTTATAATAAAGCATATATCAGATTTTGTGCAGAAAAAGATGAAAAGGGCAAATCAATTAGAACAGTAAATGAAAATACTGCATTAGCAGAGACTGATTCTCAGTATGAAGTTGTAATGCAAAGTATCTATGGTAATGCATATGATGCGGTTAAATTAAAACTAGATCTTGCACTTGAGATGTTGAGTACACTTAAACATATTCTCAAGAGACGTATGAATGAAGAATATATGGATTATCAAATGGCAAATATGAAGATGAATGTAGTAGGAGATGAAGCTTAATGGCAGATATAAAGTCAATTCTTAGAGATATTAATAAGACATTAAAAGCAGATGTTGCCACAGTAGGAGTAAAAGATTTAGCTGAAAGAGGTAAATTATCATTTGGTACTCCTTCATTGGACTTTATTACATATAACAATCTAATTGAGGGCTCATTTATTGAGTTATCAGGTTTGGAAAGTAGTGGTAAAACAACCTTAGCCTTTCTATTAGCTGCAAGCTATATTAAGAAGGAACTAGAAAGAAATCCTGATAATCCCAGAGCTATCTTATATTGTGATGCTGAAAGCACAGCAGATAAGAATTGGGCAATGACTTCAGCAGGATATGATATGAACCACCCCCAAGTACCTACTATTTACGTCCCCAATAATGGGCAGTCAGCAGAAACTTGGTTTGATATTGTAATTGATTCTGTTGCTACAGGTGAAATTGGTTTAGTAATTTTTGATTCACTAACAATGATGGTTGGCCAACAAGTACAAGGCGAATCATTAGAGAAGAAGCAAATGGGTGGTGCGGCAGGCCCTATTGGTGATTTCTGTAAGAGAGGTACAGGTGTATTTATTAGAAATAAGTGTACCTTCATTGGTATTAATGGCTTAACAGAAAATTTAACAGGGTATGGAGATAAATATCAAACACCTGGCGGTAGAACTTGGAAGAGAAGTTGTTCATATAGAATGAGAGTTAAGCAAGGTGATTTCTTTGATATCGATGGAAATATCTTAGCTAAGAAAGATGCACAATCTCCTGCAGGTCACGTTATTGAAGTATATCTTGAAAAGATTAAAACTGCAAGATGGGATAGAAAGTTAGGTACTACAAACCTTAACTATACCTATGGTCTTGATATTATGCAAGATACAATTGATACTGCTATTAGATTAGGCTTAATTGATAATAGTACACAAGGCTCATTTAGATTAGTTGATCCAGATACTGGTGAAGTTCTTACAGATGAAGAGGGTAATGAATTAAAAATTAGAGGTAAAAAGAATATTAAGCCTTATTTTAATGAACACCCTGAATTATTTAAGAGCCTTTATAATAAATGTTATGAAATGATGGAAAGAAAAGAAGATACAAACATTGTTTCTTTCGAAAGATTGCTAGGGGTTGATGTAGATCAAGTACTTACAAATGATGAAAATATAGATGAAAAAGAAGTATTTCCATTAGGAGTAGAAAATGAAGCGAACTGAGTTTGAAGGAATTCTAGTAGCTGCACGTAAAATGGGGAAAAAGCTAGACGTTGTAGAAAAAGCACTAGATGTTTATCTTGAAGACTTCTTTGAACCCATCCAAGATGTTTATGATGTACTAGAAGCAAGTACCAAAGCACGTTGGGATGATGCTACTTGGGATGCAGTTTTCGATTATGAGAGAGCTATTCCAGATATTATGGCTCTTATAGAGAAAAACTCTATTGAGGATAGAGAATATAAGGGAGAAAAGGAGATTAAAATCTTTGATGAAGAATGAAAACTCCACTCGTTACTATAGCTCACAACATGAATCAAGTGTATGTAAAGCATTAAATGCATGGAAACAACCAAATTCAGGTGCTAGTAAATTTGCAGCTGGAGATGTATATAATAAAGATGCTTCACTCCTTGTCGAATGTAAAACTGCAATGACAGATAAGGATTCTTTTAGTATTAAAAAAGAGTGGTTAAATAAAATAGATGAAGAAATGAAATCAAAAAGATTTCAAAACAACTGTTTAGCCTTCTCATTTGGACCTAATTCGCCTAACTACTATATTATAAATGAAAGGCTAATGAAATTTCTTGTAGAGAAATTACAAGAAGATATGGAGGAATAGTTGACATGAAAGTACAAAACAATTATAATGAAAGTAATAAGAGAACTCCTCCTCAATTTCCAAATTATTATGTGGAGCAAGTATTAGAAACTAATCCGGATTTTAATTCATCTTCTTTTACTTTTACAGATGAATTAAATAGGACTATAGAGGTATCTTTTGAACCCAATAATTGAAAAGCAACTAAAAAAATGTACAGTTGCTAATATTCCTCCACATGATAAAGATACTACATATTTTAAAATAACCAAAAAGGTTGCTCAAAATAATCAGAGTTGTATTCCTAATCATTACTACGATATTGAATTATCAGATTATGTATTAAAACCACCCCCTGATTATAGTTTACATATTAACTGGAATAAAAATATTTTACCAAAGTCTAAAATATATAGGTGTGAAGTATTGCAAGTTATGGGCACAATGGTAAAAATAAATGGAATAGGAATTGACCCAACTACTCAGGAAGATACAAATGATTCATGGATGGGGTGGTTACCATTAGAAGAGATAAAAATCCTAAAAGAACTAGATTGACATATAAGAGGTGAAATAAATGCGGTCATTAGCTACAAAATATAGACCAAAAACATTTGATGAAGTTGTGGGGCATGAAGCTGTAGTTAAAATTCTAAAAAACCAAATTAATAAAGAAATGTTAAGCAATGTCTTACTACTTGCAGGTAAAACAGGCAGTGGGAAAACCACAGTTGCTCGTATTGTAGCAAATACTATAAATAAAGGGATTGGTTCCCCTATTGAAATAGATGCAGCATCAAATAGTGGTGTAGATAATGTTAGAGAAATTATTAAAGATGCCCAAGAAAGAGCGATTGATGGAGAATATAAAGTATTTATAATTGATGAAGCTCAGAGCCTATCATCTACAGCTTGGCAAGCCTTCTTAAAATGTATTGAGGAACCTCCCAAATATACTATTTTTATATTTTGTACTACAGACCCTCAGAAAATTCCTAATACTATTCTTAATAGAGTTCAACGCTTTAATTTTAATGGTATCCCCAAGCAACAAATTGCAAATAGATTAAAATATGTATGTGAATGTGAAGGATTTACTAACTACGAGGAAAGCATAGAATATATAGGTAAGTTAGTAAATGGTTGTATGCGAGAAGCCCTTACATTACTTGATAAATGTGCTGATTACTCTACAGATTTATCTATTGAAAATACAATGAAAGTATTAGGCACACCTTCACATGACATGATGTTTCATTTGGTAGACAGATTATTAGATTGTGATGAAGCTGGAGTATTAGAAACCTTAGAAAATATAGACAATTCAGGTATAGATTTAAAATTATTTACAGATACGTTTTTGGAGTTCTTATTAAATGTTCAAAAATATATTATTTTTAATAATTTTGATCTTACCATATTTGCTCCTACTAGAGAAAATGATTTGAAAAATATTACAAATATTGAAAACCCTAGTAATTATTTTAATTATTTGATTAACAAAATATTTGAACTTCATTCATATATTAAAGATGAAAATGATGTTAAGCCTACAGTAGAAGTTATATTCATGCAAATTCTAAGAGGTCAATAAACATGTTTGTAGGACAAGAAAAAATTATTGAAAAATTGAATAAACTAAATTTGGATAATTTTCCACAATCTTTAATGCTTATAGGAGAAAAAGGGTGTGGTAAACATACTTTATGCAATTACATTTCTACCTATCTAGAAATCGATTCCGAATTAGTAGACTCCAAATTAAATACTACAGATATTGAAGCTATCTTTAATCGCCCTTATCCTACACTTTATATTATTGATACTACAAACTTATCAGATAAAGCACAAAACAGCTTATTAAAAATTATTGAAGAACCCCCCGTGGGTTCTTACTTTATTATTTTATGTGAAGATATTAAAAATGTAATTCCTACAATAGTTAATAGATGCCATCAATGGAAATTTCAAAGATATAGTATAGATGTTCTCTCAACCTTTATTACAAATGAAAGTGTAGATAAAGAATTGCTACTAAGTATAGCTACTACACCAGGGCAAGTAATAGAGTACCAAGAACAACCATTACAAAAAATGGTGGAGTTAGCAGTAAATATGGTGGAAAGACTAAGCACAACATCTCCTTCTAATTTATTAACTATTACAGATAAAATAGCTTTTAAGGATGAAAAAGACAAGTTTGATTTATATATATTTTTAAAAGTATTTAGACTAGTACTTACTAGTAAAATAAGGGAAAGTAGTGATCTTAAATATACAAGCATGTATAAAGAACTATTAGGGTTAAATAATAAATTAGCAAATACAATCTCACCACAAAAAACATTTGAAAATTTCCTCATTAATCTTTGGGAGGCTTCAAGAGTATGACTTTACCAGATTTGAAAGAAATTATAATACAAAAGAAAAAAATTCCTTATTGTATTATTTTTGAATGTGAGTATGAAGATTTTATCCCCATTCAATATATTAAGGAAATAGCTAATTATAATAATTCCTCAATTGTTAATTTAGAAAATATTGAAGAATACCCACTTAATAATTCTAATATATTTGAAGAAACTGCAAATACCCTGTATGTTTATAAATGCGAAGAATTAAAAAATCTATACAGTATTTATTCTGATAAAAACAATTTATTTATTATCTGTAATAAATTAAATAAAAGCGTTAGTGATATATTTAAAGATAATATAGTAAAAATACCAAAATTAGAAGAGTGGCAATTAAAAGACTATGCGCAAATAATATGCCCCGGATTAAAAGAGGAACAGGCAGATTGGCTATCTAAAAATTGCAATTGCAGTGCATATAGATTAACTAATGAAATTAATAAACTTCTTTCATTTCCTGTTTCTACTAGAGACACATTATGCAGAGAATTTATTAATTACAATGTTTTCAATGAAACTGCAAACAATAATGTTTTTGATTTAATAAATGCTATTCAATCTAGAGACATTTCAAAAACCTCTTCTTTATTAAAATCTTTAGATATTACTAGTATGGGATTAGCAACTTTACTATATAACAATTTTAAGAAATTAATAAAAGTATGGTTAGGTAAATCCCCCACAGAAGCAAATACAGGATTAAAAGCAAATCAAATCTATGCAATAAATAAATTACCTAGAACATATTCAAAAGAACAGTTACTAAAAATCTTTGATATACTAACCAACATAGATTACAAATTAAAGAATGGAGATATACCAGAAAGTTTAATTACTGATTACTTAGTAACTTCAATTTTCACAGCATAAAATAGTTGATTTTTTATCCCCTTTACATTATAATATTAGTAGAAAATAATTTTTGATAGAGGTTTTCAAATGAGTTTATTTCGTGTTTGGGACAATCAGAAGCAAAGATACACGAAGCCAGAAGATGGGCTGTTTTGTATGACAGCAGGTGGGGAATTAAATGTTACTAATTTTTCACTTATTCCTAAAGAATTGAGAGAATTATCTTATGACTATAATGAAAATAGATATGAGGTAGAATTTTCATCTCAAAAATATGATGCAAATAAGAATGAACTGTTTGAAAATGATTTAATTCAACTATACGATTCTATCTATAAGGTACATTACAACCCTGCTGATGGTAGTTGGGGAACCATTTTCGTCAAACGTCTCAAAGAGTGGAAAGTAGGGGAAGTGCCCGGGTACGTTTATACCAAACCAGAGGTTTGGAGTAGATCAGCTGTACTTGTAGGGAATGTTAGAACCTCACATATTGAAGGATAAGATATATGAAAATTTTAGTTGTAGGGGATGTGCATTATTCACAATTTTCCTCAATTGTAAGAAAAAGGGGAGAATATTATTCCGAAAGGCTTGAAAATCTACTTTGGTCCATTAATTGGGTAGAAAAAACAGCTATACAAGAAGGGGTGGGAAAAATAATTTACCTAGGGGATTTCTTTGACAGAGCAGATCTCAATGCAGAAGAATTAACTGCGTTTAGAGATATTGTATGGTCTAAAGATATCCCCCATATTTTTATTGTAGGCAATCATGAGATTGCATCTCATAATTTGGAATATAGTTCAGCACACCTAATAAGTAGTTTAGGTGAAAACTTTAATATTGTGGACAAGCCCCTAATGGATGTAGGATTTGGTTATAGGTTTATTTATCTTCCTTATATTTTTGAAAACAATAGAAGACCTCTTCAGGAATATATTGACGATGTTATAAGCCAATATGGTTTTGTAGAAACTCAGGAACTAAAACAGCTTTACATCTTTAGTCATAATGATATCAAGGGTGTTCAATATGGGAATTTTGAGAGTAAAAATGGCTTTGATAAAGATGAAATTTTGAATACCTATTGTAAATATTTTATTAATGGTCATATTCATAATCAAGGCTGGGTAGTACAAGATAGGATTCTTAACCTTGGAAATCTTACTGGTCAGAATTTTAATGAAGATGGATTTAAATACTCTCATTGTGCTTTGTTATTAGATACTCAAACACAAAAAATTCAGCTTATTAAAAATCCTTATGCTTTCAATTTTGCTAAAGTAGTTATTCAGGATAGAGAAGATATAGCAAATTTCAAAACTCTTCCACATATGATATTGAGTGTAAAATGTAGGGGAGATTTAGTAGAAGAATTGAGAACATTTCTTGATAGCTGTAAAGATGTAGAAGAATATAAGATTATATCTATGGCAGATCAGGAAGAAAGTACAGATGAAGGAAACATACAAACATTTAATTCCGTAGATCATCTTCAACAATTTCAATCCTACATTATTAGTCAATTAGGCAACACAGATTTGGTACTTAAGGAATTGCAAGAGGTAGTCAAATGAAATTAAAGTTTTTACATATTTTAATTGAAAATTTTCTATCATTAGGTAATGTAGAATTAAATCTTAATGATATGGGCTATACTCTTATTACAGGTACTAATAATGACCCTAATGATAATGCCACAAGTAATGGGGTGGGTAAAAGTTCTATTTTTGATGCCTTAACATGGTGCCTTACTGGTAAAACTATTAGAGGTGCAGATAAAAATATTACTAATATTCATACTGAAGGTGGTACTAAAGTAGAATTAACTTTCCTAATGGATGGAAAGGAGTATAAGGTTTGTAGATATAAAGACCATAAAAAATTTGGTACCAATTTGCAAATTTTTATAGATGGGCAAGATAAATCAGGTAAAGGGATTAGAGATGGTGAAAAATTATTAGAAACCCTTTTACCTGATCTTACACTCCAATTTATTGGGTCAGTTATTGTTTTTGGACAAGGGTTGCCTCAAAGATTTACTAATAATACTCCTAGTGGACGAAAAGAAGTATTGGAGAAATTATCTCAATCTGATTTCATGATTGAAGATATTAAAAAAAGATTAACAGATAGAAAAATTAGTTTATCTTCTTTATTAAGAGAAAAAGAAAATTCGCTTTTATCTTTGGAGTCTAAAAAACAAATTATAGAAGATACTATAAATAAAAACCAAAAAGAATTGGATTCTTTAGAGGACGAATCTCAGTTATTAGCTACAATAGAAGAAACTACCAGAAAAATAGAAGCAATTAAACAACCCTTAGAAGAAGCTAATAATAATCTCAAACAATTAGAACAACAGTCTAATGAACTATTAGATGCTAAGTCAGTTAAATCTTCTAATTATTCAAACACTCAAATTCAATTAAATAATAAATATACAGAATTATCTAGAGAAAACACATCCCTTGAAGCTCAACTAACTGGGCAAATAAGGGCATTAAATAGTGAAATTAACAAATTAAAAAATATAGTAGATGTATGTCCCACATGTGGTCAAAAATTACCAAATGTACATAAAGTTGATACTACTGAAAAAGAACAGGAATTAAGCTTATTACAAACACAATTAGCAGATGTTAAATCTAATTTGGAAGATATTAGAAAAAAGAAAGAAGCAGAAGAATCAGATATTAAAAGAAACTATGAATATGAGATACTCCAATTAGATAATAAACTAAAGGATTTAAAGATTGATATTCAGAATTGTAAATCCAAAATTTTATCTTTAGAATCAGAACAAAAACATCAAGAATTAGCTTATACTTCTGCTAAAACAAAATATGATACATACAAACAACATAAACAATATTTAGTTGATAGTATAAATAGTTCACTAAATGAATTAGATAAAATTACACAACAGAAAGTGTATGACAGTACAGATAGAGATGAATATAAATCTAGGCTAGATATAATAAATAAAATGATAACTATTGCAACAAGAGATTTTAGAGGTTTCTTATTGTTAAATGTTATCAACTATATTCAAGAGAGAGCTAAGATTTATAGTAAAGATATTTTTGGTACAGACAAAATTGATTTCAGCCTAAATGGAAATAACATTGATATTTCTTATAATGGAAAGATGTATGAAAATCTTTCTGGGGGTGAATCTCAAAAAGTTAATGTTATTATTAACTTAGCTATTAGAGATATGTTATGTCAATTTTCGAATTTCAATTCCAATATTCTTGTATTGGATGAAATATTTGATAATCTTGACATTACAGGTTGTTCACAGATTATCAATGTAATTACAAAGAGACTTACAAACATTGAGAGTGTATTTATAATTACACATAGAGCTGAGTTAATGGTACCTGTAGATTCTACAATTAATCTTATTAAAGATGAAAATGGAGTAACAAGTCTTTGCTAATCTCTTTAATATTTTGTAAACTAGGAAACTCCAAACCATGCCCACTTACCATAAAGACAATAAATTAAAATATACTGATTTATGTATATATATAGACAATAATATAGGAAAACCTGATTGTGATGAAGAAAAATGCTTTGAATATATGTATCATTTATTTTATATTCTGGCAGTAAAGGGAAGAATGTTTCAAACATCTTCAGACTATGATAGCTATGCTTTATATGGAGCTACACAATTATTTTTAAGATATAGAAAAGAAAAAGAGCCTGGTAATAAATTAAAACATATAAAATCTTGTCTTAACTATATAAAAAGAATACTTTATCCATTGAAGGTAAATTATCAAAAATCCAGTTTCTTTCAAGTGTTCCAAGAAGATGCACTTGGAGGAAATGCACCCACTTCTATTGCAGATGCTAGAGTGGCAGATGCTAGAAAAACAAATAATGGTTTATTACAATCAGAATATAAATATTATTTAACTCAACTTCCTTCTACTATAAAACACATATTAAAAGATTCTCCATATACTAATAATCCAGTTATGATGCACAATTTATACATTAGTTGCTTATTAACATTATTAAAAACTATTACAATGAGTAACAAAAACAAAGCAAGATTGGAGAACAAGGAAAATAAATATTTACCCACAACAGATTTGATGGATAAAATATATACAGAAGAAAGTAAAGATGATGTTGTAACATATCATTTAGAAAAATCAATGAAAAATTATGTTAACTTATTAGTTAACAAATGTAAAAAAGAAATAGCACATGATTTACGTTACATAGTAGGATCATATGATCTATCAGATAATATAATTAAAGAAATATTAACTCAACCTTTAGAGGAGTATATAGATGAGCAGTGAAATTAAAAATAAATTATCTTCATTGAAAGAACGTGACGTATACTCTTTAGGCCTTTTTTGTTTGTATAAGCTTATAGGAACACCAGAATATTCTTCAATTAGTGAACTAGCATATGTATTGGATAAGAAAAATTTACTTAATCTATGTGAGTATTTTGGAGGCCAAACAATTACTATTCCTACTATAGATGAACTAGAAAGTTTAATATATTCCTTATTACTTTATCAATACGTTAAAATTGAACATATGGATTATAATGAAGCTATTCAATTAATAGGACATGAGAGTAAAGATTTAAGAGCAGTAAAAGCTAATTATAGAAAGTTAGTAGAAGTACTTGATGATTATACTTTTCAAGTGAGGTCAGATATAAATGGCTGATAAAGAAATGTATCTAAACATGTTGAAAGATATAAAAAACCATAAAAAAAGTAAAGATAATCTTTTAGCATACTATATACAAAAAAGATTAAATCTTTCTCTAGATAACTATTATTCTGATTTAGTAAATGATTATAACTTACTTACACATAAAAACTCACTTAAAGTCCTTAGAGAACTAACCAAAGGAGATACATAATGCATTCTCTTGTAGAAGACGTATCAGTCTTAACCACTATTCCAGTTATCAATATCTCACAGCTACTAGATAAAGCAGCATATTGTATTTGTGATAGTGTAGAAGAAACTAAACTGAAACAAGAAAACTTAACAGAAATAGATACAGGTTTAGGTATATTATCAATATTTGTAGAAGACAATAATATACAATATAGATTTGTTCCTAGTAAAAAATTAGAAAATTCTATTAAATCTACTATAGTAGATGGTAAAAATCCTCTTATAGGCATTGCAGAAAAAGCACTTACTCAGAAAATACTAAATGCTTATAAGCAATATTTGTAACATAAATTATTCGGAGCACTAAAATGGACGAAGAAAAAAACTTAATAGCTACTGAAGAGCATGTAGAAGGAAATAAAGATGATAGTTTAAGTGCTCTAACCACAATTGCTCAAGATAAACAAAATGAAGTACTTGCTAAATTAATGAGGGAAGATGATTTAGATAAAACAAAGGATCTAACTCATCTTTTCAATGTATATCAAACAAAAAGAAATGCACTTAGAATAAATGCACTTAATGATGTACAAGATGCATTAGTAAAGCAAATGCTTGATAGATTAGAAAAGTATCCAGATAACTTCAACAATAAAGATATTGCAGATTGGATGAAAACAGTTCAAATGGTAATGGATACAAACAATGAAAAAGTTGAGCAATTAGATGATATACCTACAATTAAATACCAACAAAACAATCAAGTAAACGTTAATGTCATAGATGGATTAAGTAGAGAGTCAAGAGAAAAAATTACAAACGTTCTTGAAGCTCTTATGAATAGTGTAAGCAATGATGAAGAAAATATGGTATTAGCAAATGAGATTGTAGAAGAAGAAGAAAATTCTTCAAATGTAGAAAATTTAGACGAATCGGAGTGAAAGAATGCTAAATAATACAAAACGTGAAGAGATATTAAATGTCTTAAGTAATAATGAATATAAAGATGTTGTAGAAGGAATTAAGTTTTTATGTTCATTAAAGAAAGAGTTTGATTTATCTTGGGATGATATAGCAGATATTTCGCATGAAGCTTTTAATACTGATTGGAAAGAGGGGTTCTTTCGTAGGCATTATGGGGAATATGTAAACATCTCCTCAGATACTAACGAACTAGATGCAAAGATTTTAGAGCTAAAGAAAGCAAAAGTAAAGCTTTCAGATGAAAGAATTCAAAATAATGCTTATGTTAGAAAGTTAGCCCGTGAAGAGACATTAAAAGAAATTGCTCTTGAAGCAGCTAGAGAAATTGGGAAGACAAAGTTTTTAAATACCCCCACCAGAGAACCTTTTTCCTCAACTGCAGTTCCTAATGAAGCTATTTTATGTATTTCTGACTGGCATTATGGTATTGAAATAAACAATGCTTGGAACCATTATAATCCAAAAGTGGCAATAGAAAGAATATTAACATTAAAGAAAAAGACAATCGAATATTGCCGTAAAAACAATGTAAAAACACTTCACATTTTTAACCTTTCTGATTTAATTGCAGGTAGGATTCATTTAACAATTAGATTACAAAGTAGAATAGATGTTATTACTCAAATAATGCAAGTATCAGAAATATTGGCAGAGTTTATTAATGATCTATCCAAATATTTTGATATTGAATATTACTCATGTGATGATAATCATTCAAGAGTAGAACCAAATAAAGAAGATTCTTTAAATCTTGAATCTCTATGTAGAATCACCGATTGGTACCTTAAGAACAGATTACAAGCTAATGATGCTGTTTTCTTTAATGCTAATCCTTTTGGTTCTGATATTATTACTGCAAAAATAAATGGTTTTACAGTATTGGGAGTACATGGTGATAAAGATAAACCTGTATCAGCAATTACAAGCTTAACAGGTTATACTGCTCAAAAATGTGATTTAATAGTAGCAGCACATAGGCATCATTTCTCAGCAGATGAATCTTGTAATACGTTACTATTATGTAATGGTTCCGTTATGGGTACGGATTCTTATGCACATGATCTAAGACTAAATTCTAAACCTTCTCAAAATCTCATTATTGTTGGTAAAAATAATGTGATGGAAGCATTGTATAGAATAGTGTTAGATTAAAATTTATACAAGAACATTATTGCAAAGTTTTTCATATATGTACAACAAATAAAAAATTTATTAAATCCTTAAGTAAGTCCTTTCATGGTAAGCCTTAAGGTAAGGAAGTAAAAATGACAATTACAGGTAAAGACGGCAAAATTTATGACACAGTAGCAGCGTGCGAAGAAGCAGACAGAAAGTTCGAAAAAGAACAAGAACAAAAAGCTCTTGTAGAAACTGAAAAGAAAAATGCTTTGAGTAAACGTAAGAAAGAGCTGGCAGATACTATTCAAGTTGCAGAAGATAAAGTATCACTAGCTCTTGAAGAATACGAAAAAGTAAGGGAAGAAGCACGCAAGAAAGTGGCAACAGCACAGGAAGAGGCTAAACAAATGCTTAAGGAGGCAGAAGAGAAATATTCAGAAGCTTCAAATGAGCGTTATAAGGCTATTCAGAACTTTAATGAGGAATTTGGAGTTTATACTACCACTTACACAGGTAAGAAGGCATTGGAGGAGTATAATAGGGTTTCTAGAAGTATGAATAGGTTCTTCAACAACATTGAGAGATATCTTAGCCTTCCATTCTTTTTCTAATAAACATAAGAAAAAACAAAAAGGCCACTGGTAAATTAAAAAACAGGTTTTCCTTTGCAATAATGTTTTTAATATATTAAGGGCTATCCTTTCGATAGCCCTTTTTTGTTGGAGTTAACTCACATGCAACCAAACCAATTATTGATATTGAGTGACAAAGCTGTTGAATTTCTAAACAATTTTGTTGCACCAATTATGACTACACAATACATAGGATGGATAATACCATTACCAAAAAAATACAAGAGCATCTTTGTTGTAGACTACAGCACAGATAAAAATTGGGATATTTTACATAAAGATGCAACTAAACAACTTACAAGAAAACAAATTATTAAATCTCTTAAATTTCTACAAAAAAGAGGTTGGTTATGCCCCTATTATACTTGCCCATTTGAAGAATTTTCTCTTCAATTGCAAGTAGATCCTAAAAATGTGTTTTTGGTACCTCCAGAACAGGAAGTAAGACAAGAAAATATAGTTGATTCTTTTCCAGAAATGGGTATAATATATGATGATGATGTTAGTGGAATAACTCTACTAGATAAGGAGGATGAAGATGGAAAACAATAAAAAATACTTCATTGCCTCCGATACTCATAGTTTCTTTACTATATTTAAGAAAGCACTAGACAAAGCTGGATGGCAACAAAATAATCCAAACCATGTTCTTGTAGTTGCAGGTGATCTTTTTGATAGGGGAGAGGAATCAAAACAACTTCTCCAATTTGTACAGTCTCTGGGTGACAGATTTATTTATGTAAGAGGCAACCATGAAGATTTACTCGAAGACTGTGTTTATGAACTTTCTACTGGAATGCGTGTAGGTGAGCATCATATAGGCAATGGTACAGTAAGAACAATTTCACAGCTTTGCGATATAGGCGAATTTGAAATTTACTCTTATATTTATAATAGATCCATGCAGCAGGATATTCACGATAAAATGAAACCTATTCTGGAATGGATTAGAGAAAAAGCAGTCGATTATGCAGAGATTAACAACTACATAATTACGCATGGTTGGATTCCAATTATTCCTACTCATACCGATCTTTATGGTAGGCCAGATAGGTACAAATTTGACCCTACGTGGAATAAAAAACCAGAAGATGATGCCTCAATAGAAGAGATAAGCACTTATAATAAAAAATGGGATAGAGCAAGGTGGCTGAATGGCATGGATTGCTGGAAACAGGGAGTTATAATTCCTGATAAAACAATCGTATGTGGCCATTATCATTGCAGTTGGGGATGGTCTCATATTAGACAGAAATATAAAGAATTTCCTGATAAGAGTAGAAAAGATTTTGCTAAATCATTCCAACCATTTACAGATAAAGGGATTATTGCTATTGATGCTTGTACAGCATATTCAGGTATTTGTAATATTTTGGTAATTGATGAGGAATCAAAATGAGAAAGCCTTTTACAAAACTAGAAAGAGAGCAGGTATATAATAAGTGTAACGGGCATTGCGCCTATTGTGGGTGTGAGCTTCCTTTTGAAAAAATGCAAGTAGACCATGTAGTCTCAGTTGAGCATGGCGGAACAAATGATATAAATAATTTACTACCTGCTTGTAGGAGCTGTAACCACTACAAACACTGCAATTCTCTTGATAGTTTTAGAAGAATGTTAGAAAATATGCCCTCTGTACTTGCAAGGGATAACGTTACTTATCAAATAGCTGTAAGATATGGTCTTATAGATCCTAAACCACATCCTGTTGTATTTTACTTTGAAAAAGAGGGAATAAATTAATGGATTATGATTGGATTCAGTTTTTCATATATGCGCCCTTACATCTACTGCTTGCATGGGTTCTTGTTATGCCCATTTGGGGAGCATGGATCATAACTGGGTTTGCAGCTTTTGAATTATTTATTGGAGTAGTTTTGCTTGTACTTGATATCAAGCATCTGAAATATATAAAAAAGAGAGGAGAATTAAACCTTGATGAAGCTTGAGGCAGTTTTACCTTTACCCGAAAAAATAGGTGAACTTGAATTACTACCATCTTTCTATCAGTGGCTTGTAAATGAGCAACATGATATAGTAGAGAAAAAAGTAAGAAAAGTAGGTAGAGGTTATAAAGATTTTTATGAAACTATAGGCAATTGTAGATGTGCTGTTAGAGGAAAAATGGTATATCTAAGTGGTGAGGTATCTCATGTTCCAGAAAATACTAAATACCTTAGCCTTGCACTTACAGTAAATGCAAATGCTTTCTTTATATTTACTGAGAAAAGTAATACAGTAGAGCAACCAAACTTTACTGTTAAGGAGATATAAGCTTGAAAAAACCTCTTGTTATTAACTTATTTGGGGCTCCCGGTGCTGGTAAAAGTACAGGAGCAGCGTATATTTTCTCTCAATTAAAGCTACATAATGTAAATGTAGAATATCTTACAGAGTTTGCAAAAGACAAAACCTGGGAGCATAACTCAAAAGCGCTGGAAGATCAAGTATACATGCTTGGAGAATCTTATCATAAGTTGTACATTATTAAAGATCAAGTAGACGTTATAATCCTTGATAGTCCATTGCTTCTTGAAATACTTTATAACAAAGATCCTTTATTAGGAGATACGTTTAATCAGTTAATAAAGACACTGTATGATTCATTCGACAACATTAACTTCTTTATTAACAGGGTTAAAAAATACAATCCTGCAGGCAGAAATCAAACAGAAGAAGAGTCAGATGAATTAAAATATAAACTTATAAAACTCTTAAACGATATGGATGAAACAAACTATATCGAAATTAATGGCAGTGAAGAAGGTTATAACTATGCACTAAGCATTGTTGCAAAAGCGTTAAAAGAAAGAGGTATCAATCATGATTAGAGATGTAGTTGCTTATTATAATGAAGTAACAAAAAATTATAATGATATGAGAGCTGAGCTTAAAGATGCTGAAGAATTACTTAAAGAAAATTCGGTAGCTCCTGAAGTTGTAGAAAATATGAAGCAAATGATTGAGCCTATTAAGCTAAACTATGAAACACTCTCATATTTTATGTTTTTACTAAATAAGCCTGCTAAGAAAAATAAACAGGAACGATATGAAGGCCAGAATAAAAAGCTTATCAAAGCAAGTGGTAATAGAACTGCTCAGAATGTAATTAATGAAAATAAAACAGCTCTTAATTCCCTTAAATCCATTAAGGAGGGCTTGAAGGGATGACAGAAAAAGCCGTACTTGAAGATATTGGTATTACAAAAGTGGGAGTATTTGAAGGTGATGCCTATACAGTAGAATTGGATAATGATACCGAATGGGGTAAGATATTTTCATTACTTGAAAAGAGCGAATTAGTAGAAGAAGTAGAAGGTGGAGACCTCACTGCAGATGGAGGTACCTTTTATTATGAATATGCGAGTGATGAAGATGAATTATTCTACATTACTTTATCTTCTTCTTTTGATGATGACTCTTATACCCTTAGCATAGAAAGAGAGGAATGAAAATGAATATAGTTACTGACTTAGAAAAATTTGTAGAAAGAGCTGACGAAATTAGCTTAGAAGAAGATAGAAAGCTAGCCTTTAGAATTGCTGGAGAATTAAAATCTACCCTATTAGAAAATAATTTACAATCTTTATCGGCCCCTCAAATTGGTTACCCATACAGAATGGTGTGTGTTAGATTTCAATCAAAATCCAGTACACCAGATGTAAGAGTTTATATTAATCCTATTATCAGCCATTCCAAAGGATTTACTTTGGTTAGACAAAAAGATGCAAGTCTTCCTAATAGAGAGTTTATACATCCTAGAAGCACTGAAATAAATATGATGTATCAAACAATAGAGGGTGGTTCTTTCATATCTACATTCACAGGTGCAGTTGCTTTTCAATTACAACAAGAAGTAGATCTTCTTGATGGTATGACATTAGAAACAATTGGGCTTGAGATAGATGAAAGGTTTGATAAGGCTAAGGAAAAAGAAAAAAACAAACTTCTAGAAGCTTATATGAAAGCAATAGATGAATATAAGAAACAACTAGAAGCCGACATTAAAAACGATCCTGATCTTTCTGCAATTGATAATGCTGCTAAATTTATGTCCCAAGTGGATAGTGGTGAAATTAAGACAGAGAAAAACCTTGAAGTTGAAGGACCTGTAACAAAAGATGATAGTAATGATTGAATCTATCCTACTGATTAGTTTAACAATTCTTATCATTGTTGGTCTAAACATACTACATTTTGGACTGAAAAGAAGATTACTAAATCCATTTCCTGCCATGCAAGACTATGATTATAGTCTCCATGAGGTAATACCTCAAAAAATACATCAACTATTTGAATAAGGCGAATCGATTATGATAAGTTTTCCTTATTATATAAAAGCAGATGCTCAAGCAGAATTAGTTGTTGATGATATAGGTAATTTTGCATTCAAAGCATTTAACGATGAAGGATGTGAATTTATTTTAATTGTAGAGACCAAGCTAGGTAATACAAGAATATTTACTTTTGGCCCTATAATACCTGATTTAGATTTACTTCCCAAATCATGTAGTTGTAATATAAAGAAGTGCGTATTTAGTTCTGGTAAGATAATTAAAGAAGTACGCGGGTTTCTTAATAATCCATATAATAAAATTACACAAGCATTTGAAACAACAAAAGAAGAAGCATTAAACGATTGTAGAAACCTTGTACAGGTTATGAATGAAGATAATTTTTAGCCAGAAACGCTCCCTCTCCTCATCATTTCTCTCCTATTTATTTTTGCCTTATATTGGGAGCGTTTTTATATATAGATAGAGATCCTACTATTTTGTAGGGTCTCTTTTTTTTTATCATATTTTAGTTGATTTCCTCTTTACTTTATAATATAATAACTACAGAAATAAGAGGTGAGGTAGAATTAGATGAAAAAAGTAATCATTTTTGTATTTGCAATTATCTTGATTGCTGCAATTGGCTTATTCTTTGGTAGCACCTTTAATGATCAAGACTATGTAGTCACTGTCACTAGGGTGGAAAGAGCAAACTACGGCAGTGAAGGAAAGTATCTAATCTTTTGCGAAGAAGAAAATGGTGAAATTATTGTATTTGAAAATACAGATAGCTGGATCAGAGGGAAATTCAAATCTTCTGATATGTATGCAAAAATTAAGGAAGGTCATACTTATAGATTTACAGCTATTGGTTGGCGACTTCCTATTGTAGATGGCTATCAAAATATCATTAACGTGGAAGAGGTAAAGTAATGTTCAAAGCAGTTACGTTTTATCTTGCAATTTTAAGTTTTTATATTTTAATTCCATTTCTGTTGCTTTGGGATGGAATTAAATGGGTAGTTAACAAAATTAGGAAAAATAAAAAGAGGTGATATATAAATGGTTTTCAGAGTAGTTTTAGGCTTAGTATTTGGGGTTTTATGCTTCGGCGGTATCATTGCACTCATTACAGGTATTGTAATGACTGATACTTGGGATGTCGGTGCAACAGTATGCAAGTGGGTAGGATCTGTAGCCGCATTGATTTTTGCAGTACTATTTTTGTGCATCCCGTGGTCCTTCCATACAGTAGATGCTGGTGAGGTTGCTGTTGTAAAGCATATGGGAGAAGTTGAAGGTACAAAAGGTGCTGGTACTTATTTTGATTTCTGGATGACGGATAAATATGAGTACTATGATGCCAAGGTACAGAATACAGATATTACCACACAAGCGTATTCAAAAGATGCCCAGACAATGGATATTGCAATGACTGTTCAATTCCAAATCCAGCAGGATAAAGTTATTGATATTGCAACACAGTATGGTAATCTGAGTGCCTTGGAAAATAGAATTGAAAGTGTTGTTGCTGAGAGAACAAAGTCAGTTCTTTCCAAGTATTCAGCAATGGAAATTATTGAGAAGAGAGCTGAGATTTCTCCTGAAGTAGAACAGTTTGTTAAGGAAGCAATTGATGAAAGTTATTATGTAGATGTAACTACAGTTGTTCTTTCAAACATTGACTTTTCAGATACTTTTGAACAGACCGTTGAAGATAAGATGGTTGCTGAACAGAAGAAATTACAAGCTGAATATGAAAAGGAAAGAGCAATTATTCAAGCTGAACAGGAGCTTGAAGTTGCAAGGCTTGCAGCAGAAGCAGCAATTGCAAAAGCTGAAGGTGATGCACAAGCACAGCTATTAGCAGCAAAAGCTGAAGCAGATGCAATTAAGGCAAAGTCGATCGAAGTTGCACGTATGCTTGGATTCACTATCAAAGAAACACCTGTTATGGAAGAAAATGAAAGTGGTGAGCTTGTCCAGGTAGGTGTGAATTATGAAATTGACTTTGAAGGTAAGACAGAGGTAGAGATCAAGGTTATTTCGGATTATTTGAGATATATTGAATATTTGGAAGCATGGGATGGTCAGTTGCCTGATGTCATGACAGGTGAGGGTGCTAATGTATTTGTGCCTTTTGAATAATTAAATAATTTTAAGATATAGGAGAGGAAGTAATTCCTCTCCTATATTTCTACATATACATTTCTGGTATAGATAATTGATATATAGGAGGTGTTTATTTTGAAAATTATAGATATGCCAAGAGGTACAGGAAAGACATTTCAGTTAGCTATTTTATCTGAGAAGTTAAATATTCCTATTGTTGTATGGAATGATGCGCTTACAGATATGCTTCAGCGACAGTATCCTCAAGCTCATTTTCTTTCATATAATAAATATAAAAGAATGCCTGATAAGCCTCGCAAAATACTTGTTGATGAGTTTCCTCAAATATTGCAAGATGTATTCTCCAGCTCTGAAATAGTTGCAACAACTTATTCTTCAGAGGAATACTATGCAGAAGAAGTGAAAGATTATTCATCATTGTTAGTTAACATGGGGTAATTAAATGAAACGAATGAATTGTAAGAAATGCGGACATTGTGTATTTATAAGCGAAACAGGTACAGTAACTTGCAATGCTTTTTTAGATAAGGATGGTAATGTAAAGAAGCTTTTTTCTAGACCCTATGCTTGCATATTTTTCGAAAGCAAAAAGATGATAAAAAGAAGAAATAGAGAAGAACAATTAAAGGTAAATAAACTTCTTAAGGGATATAGTAAATGAGTAAAGCAGATGAAATTTTTATTAAAAACTGTAGAGATATTATAGATAATGGGGTTTGGGATACTGACCTTAAAGTAAGGCCTCATTGGGATGATGGTGTACCAGCACATACAGTTAAGAAATTTGGTATTGTTAATAGGTATAATCTACAAGAAGAGTTTCCTATTTTAACTTTAAGAAGAACAGCTTTTAAGTCCTGTATAGATGAGTTACTTTGGATTTGGCAGAAAAAATCTAACAATATTCATGATTTGAAATCTCATATTTGGGATAGCTGGGCAGATGAAAATGGCTCAATAGGTAAAGCATATGGATACCAGCTTGGCGTTAAGCATCAATATAAAGAAGGAATGTTTGACCAGGTTGATAGAGTCTTATTTGATTTGAAAAATAACCCTGCAAGTAGAAGAATTTTAACTAATATCTATAACTTCCAGGATTTACATGAAATGGGCTTATATCCATGTGCATATTCTATGACATTCAATGTATCTGGAAATGTATTAAATGGTATCCTTAATCAACGTTCAAATGATATGCTAACAGCCAATAACTGGAATGTAGTTCAATATTCTATTCTTCTTATTATGATGGCACAAGTAAGCGGTTTAGTACCCGGAGAATTAGTACATGTTATTGCTGATGCCCATATTTATGATAGGCATATTCCCTTAACAGAAGAGGTACTTAAAAATGAGCCCAAACCTGCCCCCAAACTTATTGTAGATCCTGATATTAAAAATTTCTATGATTTTACAGTAGATAGTTTTAAGTTAGAAGGTTATGAGCCAAATAAGTTTGATAAGAAAATTCCAGTTGCAATTTAAGGATAAATAAGAAGTGGAGCCCGGAATAATTGTATTTCTTGCTATTTTTGGATACTTAATGTTTAATTGTATAGGTGGTGTTACAGCCATTGAGCTAGGATTTACGCCTAAAGAGATACATGAAAACACTCGTATGAGCATGCCTTTAAGTATTTTCTTATTTATTGTTCTGCACCTTGTATTCTTTGTTATGTATATTTTTGTTGATTTGATATGGTTTGCAAATAGAAAGAGGAAATAAAATGAAAGAAATGACAGAAAAAGAAGTAAAGAAACCCTCCACTATGGATATCTCCCACATCAGGATAGAAGCCCTGGAGGGTTTAGACCCTGATTTACGCTATCTTCTTTATGTAAACGCAAAGGGTGATGATGGAAACCTCATGGATAGAAAATCTTTTGTAGATGCTTTGACTGGATTGCAGGAATGGTTAAGAAGTGTAGGCATTCAAGCTATTTTAATTCCAGTAACAGGTAGAGATGATGATCTTAAGATTAAAGCAGTGGAGATAGAAAAAGGTGGAATCTGATTACTCTAATATATCAATTTATTTTGAATGCTGCTTAACTCATCATTGTAATCTAAACTGTGCTTGCTGTGATCATTTTTGCCCTATTGCTGAAGAATGGTACTTAGATATAGATAAATTTGAGAATGACTTAAAGGCAATTCAAAAGCTCTTTCCTAATAAAGTAGATCAAATTAGGTTAACAGGAGGTGAGCCTACACTACATCCCAAAGTAGAAAAATTTTTTGGTATTACTAGAAAATATTTTCCAGAAGCTGAAATTCTTCTTTATACAAATGGGTTACTTCTTAAAAGTATAAAAGATAGTTTTTGGGCAGAGTGTAATAAAAATAATATTAAATTATCTATTACTCAATATCCTATTAGTATGGATTATGAAGAATTAGAAAAGCTAATTCATTCATATAATGTGGAATTGCAATGGAGTAATGGTGCTGAACAAAAGCAAATGTGGCATTTTCCTTTAGATGTTACAGGAAGTCAAAATGCTGAAGAAAGCTATGATGAATGTTACCACGGGCATTCTTGCATTGAGCTATACGAAGGTAGACTTTATCCTTGCAGTATAATTCCTCATATGCAAGAATATGAGAAGAAATATTTGGTAAAAATGTTAGGAAATGAATATTCCAATTTTGGTATAAATATTCATGATCCTGCAATAACTGCAGAAGATGTTGTTGAATTTTTAATTACGCCACCAGGCGCTTGTAAATATTGTAATGTTAAGTGTAGAGAAATAGTACCTTATGCTAAATCAACACAAAATAAAAAGGAATGGTGATGTATGGTAGACTTTGATAGTATCCCTATTGATAAATTTGATGCAGTGTGTGCTCAAAAATTGACTAGGAAAGCAATTGATCTTATGGTAAGTGAAAAAGAAACTAAGGAATGGGTTATAAAAGTCAAGAAGAAAATTAAAGAAGCAGCAGAAAGAGGAGAATATTATTGTGCATATTATTTTCCTGATGATCTTTCTTATGATATTATAGCTAGTGTTGTAAAAGATTTAAATGCTTCTTGGTTTTATACAGATTTTCATATAGCACATAATTATGAAAAATCTATAAGAATCTTATCTATTAAATGGAAAGAATTAAACAATTAAAAAATAAGGGATAAATAGAAATGAACGCAATTGTTTGTGTAGATAAAAATTGGGGTATTGGAAAAAATGGAAGCCTTCTCTTTAATATTCCTGAAGATATGCAAAGCTTTGTTATCAATACTCTTGGTAAGCCTGTAATTACGGGACTAAATACTTTGCATTCTCTACCAGGTGGTAAACCTCTAAAGAATAGATTGAATATAGTTATTGCACCCGAAGATGAAAAACTACCAGAAGGCGTAGTTCATGTAACAAACATAAGAGAGCTGTCAGACTACCTTACCGAAAATGATCTTACAGATAAAGCAATGGTAATAGGCGGTGGGATGGTTTATAATACTCTACTTCCCTTCTGTGACTATGCTCTTGTTACCAAGATTGACTTTAATGGTAAAGCAGATACGTTTATTAGAAATCTGGATGATCTTGATGAAGGCTTTAAAGTACTTTACGAAACACCTAGTAGATATGTAGACGTAACAGGTGATGATGGTAATGGATATAAAGCTTCAATGAAATATATTGTATATAAAAATATGCGATAAAATAGTTGATCTTTTCTTCATTTTATATTATAATATCTATAGAAATTAAGAGTGAGGTAAGAAAAATATGAAGATGAGTGAACAGGAATTTAAAGCCAAATTGGAAGCTTTACCTTGGACTTGTGATTACAATAAAAAGGTTGCTCAAGAAAGGCCCATTCGTGCTGAGTTTTATCAGGGCTTGGAGGTGGGTGATGGTGTTACTGTTCATTATTATTCTGATGCTGAAGCTTACACCATTATTAAGCGCACCAAGTGTAGTTTAACTCTTCAAAGAGATAAAGCAACGCTTAAGAAAGATTGCAAGCCTGAATTTGTTCCTGGTGGGTTTGGTGCTTGTTGTACCAACAATGAAGACTTGGAATATGGTTATGAAAGAGATCCAACTGGTAGTATTCTTACAGTGAGATGGAGCAATAAAGAGGGCGCTTTTATGTACCTGGGTAAGAAAGTTACAGCTGGTCGTCACGAATATTTTGATTATAATTTCTAAGAGGTGATAAAGATGCTGGATAAGAATGGTAATTGGCTTGAAGCAGGTGATTATGTCTGTTATCGTAACAAAGAATGCATAGTAGTTCAAATTGAAGATAATTATATATGTGTTAATGCTATTGATGGATCTCTTTACAGTAGTCTTCGCGACAGCAGAGAAGTAAGCCTTATTAAGAAAAGTACAGATGCGCTTCTTACCTATTACAAGTATCAGGGTTGTCCCAGTATAAGCTGCGCAACACTTGAAGCACTTCTCAAGCTTATTGCACCTTTTGAAGATAATTATCAAGAACCAATTTACATTGAGGAAGTTCAACTTATAGTGGATAAGAAAGATTTAACCATTACTGAACAATCTGAAATTATTGGCTATGTAAAAGATGGCAGTTTTGTGAGAGTGAAGTAAAAATGGAAAAAGAATTAAAAGACTATACGTTCGAAGAAGCATTTCGATATTGCCGAGAACATACCAGTGAGATGTATTTTAACGATAAGGCTAAAGACTGTAGCGAGGGGTGCCCATTTGCAAATTTATGTGTTTACTTCTGGAAAGATGCTCCACTGAGCTGGAAAAATGTACTAAAAATCAAATCTTAAAAACCTCATGAGGAAGAGAAACAGATATGGAAAAGCAATACTATTCAATTGTTAGGAAATATGACTACAATCCCTTTGCTTCAGATATTCTTGCTTACTGCGGAAATTTTTATCATGGATATATTTTCAGAAAAGATGAAGATGGTCCTACTCTTATTTACGATGCAGTATTTACAAGAGGTGATGAAGCATTAGAAAATCTTAAAAGAGTAGGTAAAGCACTCAACTTAAATAGACTAATCAGACTTGGTATTTTCTCCTCACCTGAATATGAAGAAATCATTGAGAACATCTTCAAAAAATAATTGCTAAATTATATGAAATATTACTACATCATTATTGTATAGTGTAGTGAAAAAAAAATAAAATAAAGGAGTCTTCTCTCACATGAAAAAGTTTAATTTTTATGGGGGGGGGGGCATATAATATAAAAACACCAACCTCCCTCGAGAATAAGATCTCTCCAAGGGAGGTCTTTTAATGGCAGGTAATAATAGTATACAATTTTTAAGGGGTAGTGGACACAGTAGTAGTGCTCAATTGTTACCTGGTCAACCCTATTTTGATATGCAAAGTAATCAACTATTTATAGGTGGCCCTACTAATACCCCTATAAACAGTGCAAATCCTGTGGGGAGCAGTATTAGGAGATATTGGGAAAATGTAGAAGCTAGTGGAGCAGTAAATGCAAAGCTAGGAGACCGTGCATTTATAGAAACTGCAGATGGAAATATTTTACCTGCGCTTTGTGTTGATTCCAGCTATAGTGGAGGTACTACATGGCAAGTTTCATGGCATACAAAACACAAAATAGCAGCTTCTTCAGCTACAACATGGGGAGGCACAGAACTATGTACTTGGCTAAATAGTACAGTTCTAAATTCACTCCCTGACTACCTTAAAAATAAAATCACTAGTGTGACTAAATCTTCAGGTGATGGTGATTCTGGTACTTCTTGTAAGCTCTGGGTACCTTCAGCGGAGGAAATTTGGGGAAAAGGTAATAATACATTTCCTTCATATGTGGTTAAAGATAGTAACTCCACACAATTTGGATACTATAAATGGTTATTAGAAGGAGATGAAACATCTACACAAAGCTCTAATTATAAACTTCAAAGTAATTCTTCTTCTTGGCTTCGTAATAGGTATGCGTCAGGGAGTTCGTACTGGTGTTGTTTGAGCTACAATGGTAGTTTGAACGGCACCTACGTGTATTATGAGTATAGTGTAGTTTTTTGCTTTTTAATTAGATAAACAACGATATATCTATAATCTAAAAATCTATCATCTAATGGTGTAACTATGAGCGTTATTAAAGAAAAAAGACAACCCTCAAACGTTGAGTTTATTAATAAAGCATATGAAATAGAGGTGGAAATAGAAAATATATCTATTAGAGTACCTCAAAGAAGAAGCCAACACATTTTTGCAAGAATAGAACAATTATCCTTTAATATTTTAGAAAATGTAAGAAAAGGAAATACAGTTTTTGTTAATTGTAAGGAAGATTACTTTAGAAGACGTCAGTATATGCAATCGGCTTTAGAAGATACAAATGCTTTAATTACACAGCTTAGCGTAGCTCAGGAAGTCTTTTTAAGTAAGCTACCCAAAGAAAAACAAGTTAAAGATAGTACTTGGGGCAGTTTAATAACCAAAGTAACAGAAGAAATTAAATTATTGACTGAGATTATCAAGACTGATTATAATAGGTTTAAAAATTTTCAAAGTTATTTAGATTCTCCTGGTAATTAGTCATGATAAATTAATAAGTAGGAAACAGTCTGCAATAGGAATGCGTCAGGGAGTTCGAACTGGTGTAATTTGAACAACAACGGTAATTTGAACAACAACAACGTGAATAATGAGTATAGTGTAGTTTTTTGATTATGTAAAAATATAGTTAAATAAAGTAAGCATATGCGCTGAAATATACGACATATTACATAAGGAGATTGTTTCCTTGGCTTATGGTTAAGCCTAAACTTATAAGTTGATAAAGTGGCTGGATGACGCTTTTTGCATGGTATAACATTCTATATTAATTATATTTCATAGCCCTACTTTTAAATTATCTAGAATATAGTAAATTATATTAACGAATATAATGAGATAATACAGCTTATATTATATAAATAAGAGGGACTTAAAAAAAAAATAGTCCCTCTTATTTTTTTTTTATAATTATGAATAGTAAAGAAAGAAAACAATTAAGATTTGAAAGAAGGCAATTAAAAAGACAACAAAAAAGACAAAACCAACTTCCCTGCACCTCTTATGATGAAGTATTTACATTTAATAATTTATACAAAAGCTATATAAAATGTAGAAAAAGTGTAGGGTGGAAAGCAAGTGTACAAAAATGCAAATTTGATGCAGTATTAGAAATAGGTAAAATATATAATAGCTTGAAAAATAGAGAATATGTACTTGAACCATTCTTTTGTTTTGATATTAAAGAAAGAGGCAAACTTCGACACATAAAAAGCCTAAGTATTAAAGGGAGAATAGTACAAAGATGTATGTGTGATTTTTATTTAAATCCTCTTATAGAACATACTCTTATATTTGATAATGCTGCTTGCATTAAGGGTAAAGGACTATCCTTTGCTTTTAAAAGAATTAAAAAACATATTCGAAGAAATATAGTAAAAGGAGTTTTTGAAAATAATTATTTAGTTATTTTTGATATTCATGATTATTTTAATTCTATTGATCATGAAATATTATTAAATTTTCTTCAGCCTATAATTTTAGATAAAGAATTATATAGCCTATTATATAGATTTATAAACGCTTTTGGTAATTATAAAAGCTTAGGTTTAGGGAGTCAAATATCTCAGGCATGTGCACTTTTTTATTTGAATAAAATTGACCATTATGTGAAAGAAAAACTAAAGGTAAAATTATATCAAAGATTTATGGATGATGGTTACGCTTTTTGTAAAGATAAAAAAGAGGCAGCTGAAGTTCTAAATAATATTTTATATAAAATACATGACTTAGAATTACAAGAAAATCCTAATAAGACTCAAATAACCAACTTAAATAATGGATTTAACTTCCTTAAATTACTATATAAAGTAAAAAATAACCAAATAATTACAAGACCGTGTTATAATAATGTAGTAAAAGCAAAACGGAAAATAAGATATTTTCAAAGAAAATTGCGAACCAATGATATTAGCCCAGAAAGTGTAGAGCAGTCATATATGAGTTTTAGAGGAAACTTAAAAGTAAAATGTAATTGTTATAGTATATTAAAATCAACAGATATGTATTATACTACCCATACTGGATTTATTCCTCGTAATTAATAGTTTTTAAGATCAACTATGAAAATTAGTTGATCTTTCTTTTTACTTATTATATAATAGACATGAAGAATAAAAATGAGGTATATAAATATGGAAATTAAGATGCTGCATTTTCAGGAAGTAGAAGGTGTTCTTAATGGGTACGAAGAAGCAAGTGCTGGGTGCCTTACTGCACGTATTTGGAAGAGAAAGGATAGTAAAGGTAACCTCGGAGCGTTTGTTGTTACTCTAGATAGTGATGCAGATCAACTTGATGGGGCTACTGTATATCTTAGTAGCTTTGAAGATGTTGAAGAAGATAGACGTATTGAAGAAGCACACGAACATGCTAAGTGTGTGGCTCAGGAAATGTTTGAGAATTACGTGAAAACTAATTTTCTTAATTAATTTGAGGGATAGAGAATGAAAGAAAGATTAGTGCCAATAGTACTAAAAGGTGAAGCGCCATTTACAGAAAGAATATATGATAATTTCTGTATTAACTGCAAATATAAGAAAAATATAGTTGATATACACACTTATCCCTGCTTTGTTTCTTGCAATGGTGTATGCGTACGATTTGAATTCAGTTCAGATAAGCTACGTGAAAAATATGAGCAAGAAGTTCTTGAAAACCAGGCAACTACAATTTGGATAGAAAGGGGTAAATCGTTAGAAGAAATTTACAAAATGTCTAGGGAAGAGCTTCTGTCTGCTTTGACTAAAAAGCATTATGCCCAATTTGAAAAGCGCAGACAAGAAGATAAAAAAGATCTTGAAATGATGCTTAAAAGAGCAAAGCAAGCAGCTACTGATAAAGAAGTACAACCCACGAGAAGAGGAAGAAAGAAAAAGGAAGAAAAAGAAGAAGAAGATTTTATTTTAGATGAAGTAAAGGGTAAAACACATTACTTTTACTGTGAAGATAAAGAGGGTAAAAAATCAACTATCAAACGTAGTGTAGATTCTCCATCTTATAGAGTAGGAGTAAGATCATTACGTAAATCACTACTTAAGCAGGGGATCAAGATTATAAATGAAGAGGTAAAGTAATGCCAAGAGAAAAAACCAAGGCAGAGGTACAACAAGACCTTATTGATCACATTTGGGATTTAATCGAATACTGGGAAAAAGAAAGCAGAGCTAAGACTTCAAGAGATAAATTAGAAGGACTTGCCCATTCCATCTTAAATACTCTTGATGGGTGTAGTATGTTACCTGGATTTGCAGTTATTCCTAATCCTCACCCAGATGACAAGCAATACTATATTGAAAATGGAGAAGATTGGTATCCAGATAATATCGATATTGGTGGGGAACTTGCAAGTCTTCTTTTTGTGTATAAAAGGAGTAATAACATTGAATAATTTTGGAAAGTGTTCTATATGTAATGTAGATCTTGAACCTGTTTATTTTGAAGAAAAAGAAAGAAAACTATATGAAGGTGCCTATATAGAAACAGGCAGGGTAAGGACAGCAGTAGATTATCTATTATGTCCTTGTTGTGGTGAAAGATTTATAGTAGATGATAGTTTTGATAGTGCTTGGGTACCAAAAACATATAAGAGGTAAGAATTAAAATGGTTGATAGTAGATTAAATACATTTGAAAGAAAATACTATGGAAGAATCTTTGTAGAAAAAGAAGAAGATATTAGTATTATTAAAGACATCATGCGTGAAATTAATGAAGATGAATTTGATAATTACTATCCAACTACAAAGAATCCACAAGATGAATTAATAACAGTGTTTAGTGATAATAACCTAAAGTCTGTTTATACTTATAAATTCGATGAAATGGATTTAGGTGAAGTGTGTATCAGGGCCTGGAAGCGAGGAGTTAAGTGCTTTTATATATCAGGTAAAATTACAGGGTTTGAAGGTGATTTTTAAGAAATATAGGAGAAAGAGAGGTTTATATTATGCTAGTAAATGAAATAAGAAACAGTTTTAACCAAGCAAGAAAAGAACAAAACCATGTAGCTAAGAGTACTTATGAATCAGTACTTGCTAAGATTACAAACGCAGAGAAGTCAGGTAAATACACTACTCTACCCTTAGAAGACAGTGTAGTTATTAGCCTCATTCAGAAGGAAATTAAAGAATTAGAAGAAACTAAAAGCTTCTATAAAGAGGAAGATGCCACCTATGCAGAACTTACAACCAAAATTGAGCTACTTAATAACTATCTTCCCCCTGCATTGACAGATGATGAAATTATATTTACTATTCAACGCCTTATTGAAACCGTAGGAGCAAATAAGGGTAGGTTGATTGGTAGTACTATCAAGGAACTTGAAAAGACGGGTAAATCTTTTGATAAATCCAAGATTGGCCAATTTGTAGATAATTGTTTACAGAAGCTTTAAGGTGAATATATGAGAGAGCATTTATATAGAGGCAAAAGAGAAGATAATAGTGAGTGGGAAGAAGGACTTTTCCTTTCTACAAAGCATGATTGGTATGCTTATATTATACCTAAAGAACTTATTAGTCAAGGAGACCTGACTATGCGTGGGCGTCTTCAACCCAAATTCCCTTTCTATGAGGTAGATCCCGAGACTATTTCTGAATATACAGGATGGTGGGATAAAAATAGTAAGCGTATTTTTGAGGGGCACATTGTAAGATTTTACAATATTGTTGGAGAAATTGTTCTTGAAAAAGGTGCGTTTGGGATTGGTACTCACAAAACAATAGATTATAACCAACTTGAAGAAAAAGTAAAAGACTTGAATCCAGATACACTTCCAAGTTTTTGCGGAAATGATAATTTTATTTCTTTATGGGAAATTTGGTGTAATTTTGGGGGTGAAGACGGGCAACTTGATGTAGTTGAAATTATTGGTAATAAATGGGATAACCCAGAGCTTTTGGAGGTGAATAAGCCATGATGTTGTGTACTGGAGATTTTTGTGATAAAAAAGATACATGTGCTAACTATTTTAGAAATGCCGATATGAGTGAACCTTGTGAAGTAGAATCTTTTGCTACTTTTGGGTCTGGTAAAGTTTCTACAGATGCTAATGGTAGCTATACTGAAGAAGATGAAGTTTGGTGTGGCCCAAATGGACATTATAAGAGATATGAGAAAAAGGAGGAATCTAATACCGTGGAGAATACACAGACACTAAGCTGTAAAATTAAGCTAAAGAATTTTAAGACAATGATGAATGCTGTAAAGAATATTACAGAATCAGAAAAAAATAAATATGGAAGAGAGATACTTAAATTTATTCAGCTTACAGTTACTGAGGGATATGTAGTTGCTGTAGCTTGCAATGGCTATCAACTTTCCAAGTATAAACTGTTACAACCAAATGAAGAAGAATTTACATGTTATTTCAAACCATTTTATTTTAGAAGTTTTCAATGGATGGAAGATCTCGATGTAGTTGTAACCCTTAATAAAGAAACTAATTTGGTCTCTATTAAAATGCCTGCAACGTTTGGCTCTATCAATTACGAATTTATTCAACCTACAGAAGAATACCCCACAACTGTTCTTAAAGCATTAGAAGATGCAAAGAAGGATACTAATAACTCTGTAGCACTTAGACCAGGGCTTCTTAATGTTTCCTCTAAATGCTTTAATCTTGCAGATAGATATGGTTGGGTAGAAGTATTTACTCCTAAAAATGAATTATCCCCAGTATATTGCAAATCAAATATTAGCGAAGATGAAGAACTTGAACATATTCTCCTTCCGGTAAGGAGAAGTTAAAAAATGGCCTTTTCAAAGAAAATAAAACAACTATGTTGTAAACATGATTATAAACTATTTGCAAATGTTTATGGTGATTTAGTAAATGATCTAAATGCACGTACTGTTTATATATGTAAAAAATGCGGTAAAAGACGGTTTGATTGGAAGTATAGAGAAGCGCCGATCAACTACAATAGGTTTCTACAAGATTGCGCTGCATATAAGAAAACAGGTAATTTAGATATCTCTTCAGGTACTATTAAAAATAATAAACAATACAAGGAATTGTTCGGGCCAGAAACTTTAGAAAGTGTTTGGGAGTCATAAATTAGAAAAATAAGAGGTGATATATGATAGAATTTCAAAATATTTCAGTGGGTAGTAAAGTTTGGTACTGGGTTGAATCTACAGATAAATTAGAAGAAGCCGCAGTAAAGGTCACTCATTGCGTAGCAGATGATCCCGTAGGACAAAATAGTTATGTGGATGTAGGTAGCCGTTACTTATTTGCTAGAGGATATGGTAAGACATGGTTTACAAGCCTTGAAGATGCGAATGCAGAAATGACTAGAGTGCATAGTCATCCGGTAAAATTTGGAGATACAGTTGAATTTATTTCTACCAATGAACAGGGCGTGGTGTATAGTGTTGATTATACATGCGATGAAGATTGGTCTATTATACCTGTTTTTCGTGTTGCTTTTGAAAATGAATGGAGAAAGGGAGTTAAAGAAAATGAGCTGAAGCTGATAGGAAATGCATTTTCAGATCTTTACCAAGCAGTTAAGGAAGGCATTGAAGGTGGTAAGAGAGAAGTAAAAAACGCATTTATCCATCTTATTTCAGATACCCCCAAATTTAAGCGTAAGAAATCAATTCCAAAGAAAGCAATTATAGAAATGCTTGAAACTATTTGTAAGGATTAGTTGATTCTTTTTCCATTTTACTATATAATAGAAGTATGAAAAAGAATAAGTTTGTTATTAAATTGAATAGAAATGCTTTTGATGTGTTAAAAGAAAATGACCAGCAGAGAAAAGAAAGGCTTGCTGGTCGTAGACTTAACACACAGACTGTACCCAACAAGAAAAAGCAATCCCGTGCTCAAATGAAACAAAAGTTCAATAGAGGTGAATACTAATGGATAAGGAAAAAGAGATTGAGGAAATGACAAAGTTTATTTTAAAGAACAGAACCGGAGAAGATAGCGAATGGATAGCAAACGGCTTGTACGATATGGGTTATCGCAAAGCCGATGAAGTGCGCAAGGAAACTGCAGAAGCAATAAAGAACTCCATTATAAATAATCTGCGGCTTGATAACTATGATTATGAACTAATAGATGAAATTTTTGCAGAATATGGAGTATGAGTGGACGAATGAACAGAGAAGAAGAAATTAAATACATGGAAACATGTATAGATAACTTTGAAAAGTTTTGTAATGATAGAAGATCACTCTATCTTACTAATATGTGTGAGGGGTGTAAGTATCAGAATCTCTGTGATAATGGCAGTACAAGTCATGCATATTCTACAGTGTTATATGACAATGGCTGTCGCATCAGTAAGAAGAAGGGTAATGTAGAGGTGAGTAAATGACAAAGATTGAAAAAGCCGAAGCAATTATACAAATTACTAAAGAATTAGACAAAATTGCAGATAGGTTATATGAGCAATGCGGGCTTCCTCCTTATGTAGATGATCGCTACCCATATAAAAATAATGATTATGAAGGGGTTGATGATGAGGATGATGATTTCTTTGATCCCTATTTTGACCCCTATCCTGATGACGAGGTGAGAGAATGAGACTCATAGATTTTTGTAATTTTTATAGTGGTCTTCTTGATGATATGGAAATCATTAAGAAATTTCTTATCGAGAAGAATTTGGAAAGTGAGGCAATTTCGATGATTCCCATGCTTGCTGAAGCTAAGATTGAAAGGCAGCGCAGAGAAAATGATAGAATCAAAGAAAAGGTACATGAAATGAGTATTTGTACTTACGCAGCATTTTATGAGCCAACACTTGCAGATTTACTTCAAAGAGTGAATCTTAGACTTTCTATCGATGAGGGTAATTTTCTTACACCTGATTCCAATATTATGAAAGCTCTACGTGAAGAGGTACCTAAGCATAGGTTGAATGTTTATATGAATAGAGAAGTTCTTAATTTCCTTCACGATAATGGAATCTACTTTAAGGATGAAGCACCTGAAGCCCCAAAGGAGACCAAGTGACTGTTGAAGATTGTAGAGAAGTTATCAAACTAATTGATAAAAATACCAAATGGTTTACTGATGGTTTTCATAGAGGATATAACTGCCCTGAACTTCATAAAGAAGAAATAGAGCAATTAAAAAGAGATGTTAAGGGGCTCATCACTTTTGAAGAAGAAAAGAGAGATAGTTATGACTAAATCAGAATTAAAAATGGTTCTCAAACTGATAGATAACCATATCTTAACAAAATATGCTGGTTATTACCAAACTGAAGTTAATTATATGGATGAAGAGAGTATAAAGCAATTAAAGCAGGATATTAAAGATCTTTTTGAAGAGGTTGAGGATAAATGAGAAAGAGCACATTTGCAAAGATTGCGCGTAAATTAAGTTGGTTGAAAGAATATATAGATAAAAACAAATTTGAATTTTCTGAACCTTATACTGATGAATTTCTTACAGATATAGAAGATATTCTTAAAATGGTAAGACAAGCAGTAGAGGAAGACACACAATGCGTTTGGGAGCCAGGAATGCTTCAAAGATTTCTTTATTGTTCTTCTATTGAGGATGGAGAAAAGCTGTATGATGAAGTGATGGAATATTCTTATAATAATGTAAGTTCCAAAGGCATTACACTTCAACAGATGTTATGTGAAGAAATCATTAACCACAATTCTGTTGTATCCTTATGGGAAAAAGATGAAAATGCTCCTCATTATTCTAATCTAGTATGGAAGGGAGAATTTTGGAAACTTCCACCAGAATATAAAAATAGAATAGGTCAAATTCATGGCGTAATGCCAGATCTTAGACATCCCATATCTTGTGATGATGTACACATTGAATTATTGCCGGAGATGATAGTAAGATGACAATTACAGGCAAACAGTATGCTTCTTTAGTAGAAGCTTATAATGATCACAATGCTTCTTATTTTGCAGAAGCTTTGAAAGCCCAAACAGGTATAGATGTAGAGTTGTTTCCAGTTACATTACATGCTATTATTTATAGAGGAGAAAGCATGGGCATATATGGAACAACTCCCCTTGAAACGCTATTAAAAAATCTTAATATAGAGGTGGAAAATTGAAAACTATAAGAGAAAAAATTAACAATGAAAAAGCATGGTTGAAGAGTGCCTGGTTTGTAGTTATTAGCATTGCCTTGGCTTGCATTTCCTTAATTATTTCTCAAATTGGAGTAATGACAAATGCGGGTTGGTGGGTAACAGTATTTCCACCTACACTTGGGGGGTTTTTGCTTTTAGTAGCTTTTGTAGTATGTATTCGCTGGGTTATTTTAATCCTGGTAGCAAGGAGAGAGGATAAGTGAAATATATCTTGCACGGTACGTGCTCTACATTTTCTGAAGTAAATAACAGTATTGACACCAACTATGTTTGTAAAGAATTTCAGTATAATCTTTTTAGTGTGCCTTATATGTTTCAAGCATTAGTTGGTATTCTTGTATTTCTTAGCGTAAATGCAGCTATTATTATCTTTGCTCTATTTGTTGACCTTGAAGCATTTTGTCTTTTTCTTCTAAATCTCATGTTAATTCCCGCTACAGGAGCTGTTACTGTATATTGGATGGAGCGCACATGGGAAAAGAAAAATAAAGCTCTGATAGATGCAACATTGAAAGAATGGAATGATAAATCAGAGCAAGAAATAGCAGAAGCGGAAGAGTGGAGAAAAAAGCACCCACTTGAAGAAAAATGTAGAATTGCTTTTGAACACCAAAATATAAATTCAGTTGCAGTTGCTAGTATTTTAAGAGAACTGATACCTGAAGAGGAGTAAATTATATATGTCTGGTATGGACACATTAATAGATGATATTTTAAGTACCATCGAGGAAGCAAAAAAGTTTAATTATGCAGATTTTGTATTAAGAGCGGATTTGAGAAAAGTGCTTGAAGAGTACTATAGAGAAGTAGAAAGATACGCTTATGAAGAAGCAAAAGATGATCTTGAATCATCAAATGAAAATTATGGATTTTAAAAAATAAATATAGAGGTGATGAAATGAAAATTAACGGAATTAAGCTTGACACAACTGCAAAGTTTGCAGAAATTTATGCACAGTACACACCTGGGGATCTGGAAACTCTTGAAGATGCAAGTACCATGGAAGATTATACTCTAATGCCTACCAAAGAAGTGCAGGCACTTGTAGAAGCTGCTGAGGAAAATTATCCTGAATGTGATGGCGATTATGCCGACTGTGAGCTTTCTGAAGATTGTGATAATTATGAAGAGGAGTATCCTGAGCCCCTTTTTGGTGGTGCCTACTATGATGAATATGGTGATTTTATCTACATTGAAAGAGTAATTTATAGTGCACCTAAGACCACAGTTGTTTGGAACGATGGTACCAAGACATCTTCTACTTGTGGTGAACATGACACCTATAACCCTGAAATGGGTCTTGCTCTTGCAGTTCTTAAGAAAATCGTCTCCAGTGAGTTTGTTGTAAAAACACTCCATGATTGGGCACCCGTAGATAATAAGACCACTCACATGACCAAAACGTTGAAGGATGTCCGTAGAGATCACAAGGTACTTGGAGACAAATAATTCATGGTTGAATTGGTTGAGCGGGTAAAAGAATGGTTTGAACAGGGCAAGAAGCTTGAAGGAACAGAATTTCTTGACTTCACAGATGAGATATCTCAACTTCGTAACGTGATAGAGGAATGCATCCAGGATGAAGAACTTCAAGAGAAGATTCGAGACCGTACGTCCTGGTGCACCGGCTGTCATAGAAAGGTTGATCTAACAAACGCGGAGACCTTCACAGATACTTATACGGAGAATAATGTTACAGTACAATCAGATTGCGGTTATGGTGATGATGATATCCTTGCATCTTTAATCTACACTAACAGGTACTATAAGTGTCCTTATTGCAATGAAGTAAATCATTTGGAATTTGTAAGTGTGGAAGAAGTACCTGGTACCAGACACAAGAGAAAATAAAATATGTTACACTTTTGGATTTTAGTGGGCGTATATGTAGGGGTCGCTGTAATTACTGTTGTGGTGTCCTCCATAATATGCTTTAAGAGACGTAAAAAGGACGAGCAGAAGAAAATGGGTAGTGATTTCACACCATGTGGACACGATCCCATAGGACCTAGAGGCCCTATTGGGCGTATGGGTGCCCATACTCCTGCAATTTCTGAAGCAGAGTTTTTAGGTAGAGCTATTAATTACCTTACATTAGCCTGCCAAGATTTACATGGGGATAAAGAAGCTTTACAGTATGCCTATATAGATATGGAAACCATGTGCGAAGAAATTCTCTCTGAGTATAAAATGTTTCTAGAAAAAACAAAGAATGGAGAGATAGATAGAAATAGTCATTATTCTTGTCCCGTGGAGAACAGTGAGAGTTATTCTTTCTCTTTTGATGTAAATAGTTGATTTCTTCTCTCGCTTATTATATAATATAAATAGAAACAAGTGCGAGGTAAGCCATAATGGAAGAACAGGATCAATGGAAGCGGGGCGGAGATTGTAACGTATGTAGACGCGCAGCTTATTGCCACAATAAATGCAGAGCAAGAAAGGAAAAAAGCAATCAAGAACTTCAGGCAGTAGTAGGACAAGCTTTTATAAAAGCATATGAAAAAGTTATAGCGCCTGAGGAATATAAACATATTTAAGAGGTTATACATAAATGGAAAATTACGGTATTTATTATAAGGACCCAAAAGATGGTCATATAGAAGATGATTATTTTGATACTTATCCCGAAGCAGAGGAACAAGCAGTTTATATTTCCAAAAAGAAAAGGGTAAGAGTTTGTATTTGGGATGAAAGAGGCGTTTGGAATGAACCAAGCACTAGAAAGTTAATTGCAGACGTTGAAAATGGAGAAGTAAAGAAAATCTCTTAAGAGGTGGATAGAATGACAATTCAGGAAATTAAAGAAAACCTCAAAACACCCGCGTATGATTTTTTAAGAACTGAGCCCCACCTGGGTAACAGAATTTGTCTTCTTACTTTAGGTGGAAGCCATGCATATGGTCTTTCTACCCCCACGTCCGATGTTGATGTGAGGGGCATTGCAACTCACAGTTCTGATGAAATTTTTGGGCTTCATAGGTTTGAACAAGTAGTAGAGAAAGAAACAGACACTACTATTTATTCAATTTCCAAGATGTTTGATCTTCTTACTGAGAACAACCCCAATACTCTTGAAATTCTCGGATGTAAACCTGAACATTATATTTACTTGAATGATATTGGTAAAGAAATTCTTGCTAATAAGCATTTGTTCTTATCTAAGAGAGCGGTAGGTAAGTTTTTTGGGTTTGCTTCAGCTCAACTTGCACGCCTTGAAAATTATGTATGTAGAGAGAAATTATCTCAACCCAAGCAGGAAGAACATATTCTCAATTCCATCAATAGTGCGATGAATACATTCCATGAGAAATATCATCCATTCGGGGAAAATGATATTCATCTTTATGCTGATACTGCAGTAAATGAAGACATGGAAACTGAAATTTTCATGGATTGTAATTTCAAACATTATCCACTTCGTGACTATAAAATGATGTGGGAAGAGATGAATAATATTATCAAAACCTATAAACATATTGGACATAGAAATAATAAAGAAGATATGAAGCTTAATAAGCATATTATGCATTTACTTCGTCTCCTCTTAATGTGCTATGACCTTCTCAAGGACGGAGAAGTTGTTACATATAGAGAGAAGGATAGAGATTTCTTAATGTCTGTACGTAATGGTAGATATATGTCTGCTGAGGGTGAAATCAGTCCTGATTTGTATTCCATGATTGATGAATTAAAAGCAAAGGTCAGAGAAGCAGAAGCTACAACTAAACTTCCTGATAAGCCTTATTTTAAGGACATCGAAAAACTACTCATCAAGTGTAATAAAATGAGCCTGGAGGTGGTTTAATATGGATGATATCCAATTAAATAGTGTCCAATATGAAGCTATAAAATGCCCAAACATCACATATTTAAGTACTGCTTGTCTTCTTTGTGGAAAATCTATACCTATCCCCTCTATTTATTCAAATACATCTATGGCATGTAGCGAATGTAAAAAGAAATGGGAGAAGATGTGCAAGATGCTTGATGTTATGGAGGAACTAACTCATAGTGAAAACGGTTAAGGAAGACACAGAAGAAAGAGAACCAGCAACTATGGTTAAATGCCAACTTTGTGGAAATGAATTTCTCATATATGATCCCTATAGGCCCATGTGTATTTGTGATGAATGCAGGAAAACATGGAAAATATTGAAATATAAGTATGCTGAAAAGGATCTAGTTTGTTAAATTAGTTAACCTTAATTTTTTATTTTATTGCTAAATTAGGTGACAGTAAGGAGAGATACTGTCACCTATTTTTATAATATGAGGAGAAACCTTTCTATGATGAATTTTAGATTCACGAGGGGGGGGGGGCATAAACAATTAAATATAAACCTTACCTCCCACAACAATGTACAAATCTCTAATAAGGAGGTTTGTTAATTATGGCAGGTAATAATAGTATACAGTTATTAAGAGGAACAGCAAGTGCTTTATCAAAATCTTCATCCTTATCAGCAGGTCAACCTTGTTACGTTACTGATTTACATACTCTTGTAGTGTCTCAAAAGTATCCTATAAATGCTTCTACAAGGTTGCTTACTTCTGCTACCTCAACGGGTGCTGAGGAGATACACTTTTTAAACGTACGATTCACATCTTCTAAAAGCGAGATAATAGTACCATTTAGAGCTACAGGGGCTGCTGCTGGAACTAATAAAGTACAAGGAAATGCAACGTGGAGTAGCTTTAGTGATTTTAGAAGTAAGGGTTATCTAGTTAATAATGTAGGTAATGATGGAAATATTTATATCCCTGTTACTGATTCTACTGGTGCTGTAAGTGGATTTAAAGGAGTAATTGTAAACCCAGATTCGGATAGCTATACTGGAGTGTATACTAATGGAGCTACTACCACGGGTATAGCCCCAAACATATTTAACGTATTTGAAACTATCTAAATAAAAAAAAAACAAAAATAAGGAATCAACCATGTAAAAATAGTTGATTCCTTTCCTTTTCTATATTATAATATCAACAGAAATTAAGAAATATGAGGTGAAAGAAATGGCAAAGTATCGGACCCGTAAGAAAGTAACTCCTTCATTCAGTAATTTTTCCAATTACGACACAAACTTAATGGCAACATTTAAGTGTTACACAATTTCCTGCAAAGCTTATTCTGTAGACAGAGTAACGCTTTCAGGCGCAGAAGAAATAGCCCATAAGATGCTTCAGTGGTATCCAGAGGTTTGGATTACAACCCCTGAGGGATTAAAGATTAATGTTGCTGATGGCACAACAAAAGACCTCAATGAAGGGACAGATAATTCATTTAACTTTGAAAAGTTTGAAAGCGTTAAAAAATAAGTGGGGAATAAAAAATGGAAAGTGTTTGGTACTACGATCAAAATGAAGAGCTAAAAGAAGCCCCCATTGAAAACGGAAGAACTGTAGAGAGTGTAGCCCAGGAATATGCCAGTTATTACGGCTATGCAGAAATTCGAGATGAGAACGATATAATTATTCATTCTATTCTTCCTATTTGAAAAAAAACATAGAGGTGAAATGTATGGAAAAGAAACTTAAAGATTTGATTTCTTGCAGTAGGCAAGAAGCTACCAACTATATTCTAGCAGGTGTAAATATGCTACTAGGGGTAATTGGAGTTGAGATTTCTCTGTGGTGTTTGCTTCTACTTATTCCGGCTGCCTTTTTCATGTGCATGGCTATCTACTGGGGCATTCAATATAATCAAATTGAAGCTACAATTGCTAAAGAAGAAGATAAAGAGAGAAAGAAGACACTGGCTTTTGCAGACGAGCTCCTTGAGGGTAACTCGGCTAAAGATCAGAAAGGATGGAATATGTATGAATGAGAAAAAACTTAATTTTGAAGCTTCAAAAGGTGGCTGTAAGTTTGAAATGTCCTGGGGAGATGCCGCAGGGTGGTATCAGGTAGAGATGTACACTAACAGTAAAGAAACACATCTTGGGCAATTTCGAATTTCATGTGAAGATGGTAGAGTATCAGATATTAAATTTATCAATGATGCTATCCATATAGAGGTTTGTATTTATATGTGGAATAATAGGTGGTGGTTTCAGTACAGCGTTCCAAACACTAATTCGTTTGATAGCCTAAGCTACCTTATAGAATATCTTAATAATCTACACGTGGATACATGTCTGCTCCTGGACCTTGAAGAATATGTTAAGCAACTTACGGGTTGAGGTTATAAATGAAATTATTTGAAGATTCAAATCTATATAAAGGTATTTTTTGGATTGTAGACGAAAATGATCTTTATAATAATTCCAACTACTGTTTCAAAATTGATTCTGATGTAAATGGTAATGTAACTGAATTAGATGATATTGGAATAGCTAAAAGTAGAAATACCTACAACCACAAGCTTGTATGGAACCAGTTACCTAAATCTCAAACGCACAACAAGCCGTATAATTACTATCCAAGGGGAAGGGTTGAAATTCACAATGGTATTGCCAAGATTTTTCTTAATGGTAACATCAATTATGAAGATGTGATTATATTTCTCAAACATGAGTTTAATCTTACTTCCCATAATGGTATAAAGAAGGTGCAAGTTATTGAAGATAATAGTTTTCACTATCTTTGTTATTTAGATGCGGAAAAGGGCTGGAAGCCCGCATAAGTTAGTTGATCTTTTTCCTATTTTATATTATACTATTTACAGAAATTAAGTATGAGGTATAAAGATGACTATTCGAGAATTTTTTCAGCTGTGTAACTATTCTATTGATAAACACAATTGCAATATCATTACCACTGATAATGCCGGAAAATGTAATAACGAAGCATGTCTTGATGTAGCTAATTATGAAGATAAAAAGATTTTCAAATTTTATCCCTATATTGAGTCCAACTTCGGGGAAGAAGAGATCCATATAGATTTCTTCTGCGTTGAAGGTTAAAGATAGGGCTGAAAGATTAAAAAAAAAATATAGTTTCTATACAAAAAATAGTTGATTCCTTTCTTTTTATATTATATAATATACATGTAGATGGGAAGGGGTGATATAAATATTGGTCTTTTCCGACTACAGTAAGAAAAGCATTTTACAGTGTTGCTTTG
>CANQEA010000002.1 GCA_947594095.1 uncultured Clostridia bacterium
ACAAAACCATAACTATATATTATCCCTATTACTATAAGTATTAATACTATTAATATAATTTGAACTTTTTTGTTCCAGAATAAGCCAAATAATTCTTTTAAATCTAATTCTTCCATTTTTTCCTCCTATGTTTCTGCTTCAGCCTTAAATCTTCTATAATTATGTATTAATGTTGCTATTATCATTGTGAGCAAGCCTACTCCTATTAGTATTATTCCATATCTTTCAATGTGGCTGAATATCTCTGTTAAGATATTTCTTATTGTTACTGATATAGCGTCATTTAAAATTGTAATTGCTTGTATCTTAATTTTAGAATTTATAAAATAATTTACAATAATCAAAAATAGTCCTGATGAAATAAATGACACAGCAACTAAATTGAATACTCTATATATTCTTCTAATTGTTAAAGCAATTAATAATATAACACATACTGCAATAGATATAAGCATTGCTTTTTTAGCTAAATCTATGTATTTCATTATTTTTTGGTATACAACATTTATCTCATTTTCAGATCCAAAATGAAGTATTGTAGTTGTATATTCGTCACATAATTTATCAATTAATGTGTCAATCGCTTGTCTTTGTGTGACATTTAATTTAGTATTTCCTAGCGCTTTATTAATATTTGTATTTAAATTTTCTTTAATTGATGTGCTGTCTACTTTTTCGTCAAATCCATTATATATGTTACTAATCACAAGATTTGTATCATCTCTTACCTTTTCTTCTGTAATTATATTCTCTAATGCTGTTTCATTTAATCCTGATTGATATATGTAATTTTCAAAATTTGATTTTACTTCTTCATAAATGTTAAAATAATAACTTGTTTCTTCTAATTTATTTCTTACATAACTTTCATTTCCAATTGTAGAAGAAGCAAGAGATACAAAAATTAGTATTATAATAGATATTGTGAGTATAATTGTAATTGCATATCTTAATATTTGTTTTAACATGTTTTGCTCCCCTCTATTTTACTAGTTCTGCATATACTACATATCTTTGAGTTGTATACCCTATATTATTAAATGGATAACAAGTATATACCATTAAAATTTCTTTCTCTGTTTGAATAGGTAATTTTTCTGGCTCATCTTCATTTACATATTGCATATCATATATTTTGTATGTATATTCCCCATAACTTGTTTTTACTGTTATTGTATCATTTTTTTGTAATTCTGAAAATCTTCTAAATACATTTTTAGAGTTATGTCCCATGTAAATTATAGATCCACCTTCTCCAGGAAAATAACTACCACTAGAATGTCCTACTCCTTTTTTTAATATTTCTAATGTATCTCCAAAATAAACAGGCAAATCCACATCAATTCTTGGTATTTGTATTGTTGCATATTGTGTGCCATATTCTGGATAGTTTTTTATTAGATTTTCTTCATTTAATATTGTTTCTTGGATTTGTTTATTATCTTTATCTATAGATACTTTACTTACCATTGATATCGTTTCTTCTACTTTAGCCCCAAAAAGTAAATAGATTGATAAAATAATGGCAGCTGTAATAAATAAAGCAACTATTACGTTTATAATAGTTGCTTTTATTGTTTTTCCAATAATGTGATTATGCATTAGCCATTTTTCTTTTAGCTACAAATATTGTAACTAGGGCTAAAACTGCTACTGAAGAAACAACTAAAACTGCATTTACACTATTTCCTGTATAAGCTAATCTTCCACCTGGTGTACTGCCAAATGTTTCAATTAGTTTACCATCTTTGTAAACTTCAATTTCACCACCATCGTATGTTAATGTAACACCTACAATACCTGCTGCTTCGTTAGCAATTGATTGTAGTTCACTTTTTTGTTCAGGTGATAGTTTTTTGTAGTCTGTAACTCCAGCACTTTCCATTAATTGTGTAGCTTCGTTAGCTTTGGCAAGAACTTGATCAGCCTCAGCTGATGTTACTGGGTAGTCTGCTAGATATCTATCTATTTTTACCTTATCAGCAGATGTCATTCCATATTTTGCTCCTAGCGCATATAATTTGCTTGCTAATTCTGAATTAGAAATAGCCTTTACGCTAGTAGCTACTGTTAGTATCATAACAATTAAAAGTATAACTGATAGTGTTTTTTTCATGTTAAAACTCCTCCTTTTTTCATCTGCTCTAATTATACCATTTATAATATTTTAATGCAATACTTTTTGTGAAATTTTTATAAAATTTTTTTGAGTCTTTAAAAGTCTTATAACGCTTTATTTTAAATTATATTTCAATGTTATTTTTATTTTGTATCTGCCTTCTTTATTGCATAATTAAGACCGCCAAATAACTTGGCGGTCTGCGGATGATGATTCTGCTTTTGTTTTGTCTTAGTCTATAATATAGACTTCATTATACGTAACGCCCATGTCCATAATTTCATCATGTGAAACATCAACAAATAAGTCAATGTCATTACCGTTTATTGCTCCTCCCGTGTCTTCTGCAACACGTTCGCCAATTCCTTCGATGTAGACATGCGTTCCTAATGGAATTACCGACGGGTCAACGGCAATTGTTCTTCCGTCAGTTAATGACGTGCCTAATGCTGTTGATCCTCCTGTCCATTCGCCATTACATATGCTACATCTACAATAGCGTGTGACCCGAAACGTTCCCAAATAATCAGAAGATGAACTGTATTCTGACTCTGGTTCAATCTCTGGTTCAGGATCGGGTATAGGCTCTGGCGTAGGTTCCGGAGTTGGTTCAGGAGTTGGTTGTATTGGCGTTAGAGCCGCCCTTTCAACATATCGACTCCTTTATCGGTTTCTATTTTGTATGTTGCCCAATCTCCGCCTATGCATTTAAGCTCATCCTTTTCATTATATGTGCAAATGACTTCCGGCTTTGTCCAAGGAAACTCCTTTGTCTTTACCTCTACCCAGTTTTTCGCCCATAAAGGGTAAGAACGAGGAGACGGACTTGGAGTTATAGTTAGCTCAATAGCCTCTCCCTCCGTCTGTAAGTTTACCTCTGTTTGGCTGTCTACAGACGCATTGGGCCGTTGCATCACTACAACGCACACCATTGAGAACAATAATGCTATTATAGCTGCACCTACAGTTATAAAATATTTTTTCACTTAAATCATCCTTTCTAATGCAAAATCTTCACTCTTAATTATACCATATTTTGGCAATGTAGTTAATCTTCAAGTGCTATTGTTGTTATGCTTTTAAGTAAGTTTAACCGATATCTTGTTCTTCAAATTGTTTTTGATATTTACCATTACTTTCCTTAATTAATCTATCTAGCTTTTTAAATTCCATTTGAAAAATATTTTCCCATTTGCTTTTTTCTTCATTACTAAAATATTTAACATTGTCAATATCATATTTATATGCCGGTTTACCATTAGGGAATTCTCTAGTGTACATTTTAGGTCCACCTAAAAACCCTAAATATGCTGAATTTTCTATGAATAACATTCTTAATTTTTCTGTTCTTAATCTATCTGGATATTTAACTGTATTTACTTTTATACCAATATCTTTTGTTACATCTGTTCCTATATTTATCACTCTTTCTTTCAGATTTCCTCTTGATATGTTAACAAGTGACATATTTATATTTTGTGAAACATACTTGTCCAATCCTGTTGCATAATATTGCATTGCATTTCCACATTGTAAATTCCTTAAATTAAACCATTTATTCTCCATATTAGCTTCTATGTAGCCATTTCTAGTCATATAAATTTCTATTATATTATTATCTTTAATGTCGATTTCTCTATGTTCTTTAGGTTTTCTTCTATATGGTACTGTTAATATCTCATCTGGTACAATAATTTTCAATAGTGGTATTGGTATTTCTGTATTTACATCCGGATCTAATAATTCTGTCAATGGTAAAGTATTATATATTATATCTTCTTTGTTATTTCTGTTTATTTGCTTGACATGTATTTTTGTTGGTTTATCATTAGTTGATTTATGATATGTAATTTCTATTTTCCTATTTCTATCAAATTCAAAACATTCGGATTTAGAAAATAATTTCATACTATAAATATCTATATTTTTTGCATCAATTCTTGGAAGTATTTTAAATTCGCATTTATCCCCATCTTTAGATCCTTCTACGATTCTTAAGATATCATATCCGTTTTTAGTTATTGCTATTTTCCTTTCTCCCATCTTTTTCACTTCCTTTTCTATATTATAGAATACATTTATTAATTTTTCAAAATTGTTTTTTTTTAGGAATATATGATATAATTATATATAATAGGAGAATTTTAATTATGAATAATTTACAAAAAATTGGAATATTTGATTCAGGTATAGGTGGAGTTACAGTTTTGAAGGAAATTATTAAAACACTTCCTAATGAAGATTTTATTTATTATAGTGATTCTATAAATAACCCTTATGGAGATAAAGCAGATTCTGAAATTTTAGAAATTTGTGATAATATTGTTAAATTCTTAATTCAAAAAAATTGTAAAGCAATTGTTATAGCTTGTAATACAGCAAGTGCCAAAGCATCAAAATTTTTAAGAGAAAAATATCCAAATATACCTATTATTGCAATTGAACCAGCTTATAAAATGGTTTTTGATTATGCATATAAAGAGCCGACTCTAGTTCTGGCTACTAAAGGAACAATAGAAAGTGAAAAATTCAAGTTATTATATAACGCTTATAATAATCATAAAACAGTATTATTACCTTGCATTGGCTTAGCAGATATTATAGAACAAAATGATACTGAAGAAATAAAAGATTATCTAAAAGATAACCTACAAATATATAAAGAAAAAGTTAAAAATGTTGTTCTAGGATGTACCCATTACCCTTTAATTAAAAATGAAATTAAAGAAATTTTAGGTAATGATGTTACCTTTTTTAATGGTGCTCCCTATTTAGCTAAACATTTAAAAGAAGTTTTGGAGATAAAAAAGTTGTTAGGTAATAATGACGGAACTATTGAATTTATTGATTCACAGGGATTGAAAGAAAAAAAAGATAGGTTTTTTAGTTTGTTAAAGCAAAATTAAGAGAAGTGTATATAGTTATATATTTTTTTTGTATCTTTAATTTAATCAATAATTTATATATCTTTTACATTTTTCTTCTAGTAAAGAAAAATTACAACATACTTTTTTAAAGAATTCATAATCATTGTTATTTTTATATAACATAGTTTCATACATATAATCAACCTTTTTTAAAAGTTGTTGTTTAATTATATTTGAACGTAAATATGATATTTCTTTGTTATAATAATCATGATATTTTTCTTTATCAATATCTACAATTCTAGTATCTTTAATATTGACAGGAATCATATTATTTAAAAGTAATTTTGCAATAATTTTATTTTTATCCTTTATATTAATAGTAAGTTTACTACTTGTTCTCTTATTAATTTTGCTTGTAAATGGTATATAATAATCTATATTATTTTTTGTAACTAATATTCCATAAAATTTTCTATTATTTTTTAGACTTACTCTACTATCAAATTTTCTTAAGTAGTCCTTATATTCTTTAGATATATCATACATTTTTAATTTTTCGTTTTTTATACTAAATATTATTTTTCAACATCTCCTTTATAATATAAAAAAGGAGGATTTTTAAAATCCCCCTAAATTTTTAATCTTCCACTAAAGCAGGAACTCGCTTATTTTTAATACTCCACTAAAGTAGGAGCTCACTCATTTTTAATCTTCCACTAAAGCAGGAACTCGCTCATTTTTGATACACAAGTATCTTTATTATTATATTAATTTTATCATAATTTATTTACTTTAGTCAAGTAAATTTTATCCACCTCTATCCATTTTTTATATTTTAACATACTTTTATTAAAAAATTTGTCTAAATTTGTCAATTATCTAATTTTTTAAATAAATTTTTGGCTGCTTCTTCTATTTTATCAGTTCCTAGTTTTATCTCAATTGCTCCATAGTCTCCATTTGGCATTTCGACTATTGAATCAATTTCTAAACCTGTTATAATCCCTCCCAAGTGTTTACTCATATATATTATACATTTATTGGTAAATTTTCAAGCTTTTTATTGGTACTTTTTCAAGAATTTTATTGGCATATTTTCAAGCAGCTATAATTAACCATTGTACTACGTCAAGTGCAAAACATCAGAATTTTAGGATAAAATATCCTAATATATCTATAATAGCTTTATTGAATCTATTTATTCACAATAGTTGAATGAAAAAAATAACTTTTAAAGTTATTAAATCAAAACTAAGAGAAGTGTATCTAAGCAAATACCTTCTCTTAATTTTTAACTTTCTCATTTATATGGCTGTGAAACACCACAATTATATTTATGTTTATTATACAATTTTTTTAAGTTGAAATCAAGAAATTTATACAATAAAAACATATTGTATTATATTTTATTTTATGTAATATATATTTTTTTATGCGTTTTTAATTTTTTTAAATATTTTAATTTAAGTTTTCTATAAACTTTTTTACTCTTTCGTATTATAAAATCTGCAAATTTATCTTGAACTTTTCCTAATGTTTTTTGTCTTATCCATTCTATTAAAGATGCTACTATAAATACAGATGCAATTGCAATTACTGCATTTAATATTAAATATGGTGAATTCTGGTATTCTCCTCCTTTAAATATTTTTTCCCAAATAATATCTCTCATAAATATATTTTCATGTATTATATATATTCCTAGTACTGTACTTGATATTGTATTAATAATTTTATTTTTTCCTATATTTATGTTTTTAAATAACAAGAATAAAAACATTGCATTTGCTAATGCAAAAAATGAAGTCATACCCGAAAAGAATAATTCTCTACCTCTGAATAAACTTATCTTTTGTGCTAATACATCTAACACTATAACAGATAGAATTATTATTATATAGCTTGAAATTGCACCTATATAATCTATCTTTAAAGAATATGTGTGTGCTTTATAGTATTTATTTATATATGCACCTATTAGGTACAACGTTACAAACCATACTAAGTTAGACCCAGCAATTTTTGCAGCTAAAAAAGTTTTAGTTAGACTTTCTATTGTAACTAGTATTAGAATTATCATTGTAAATTCCTTCTTATTCATGCTATTTATAAGTTTGTTTATGTATGGCGATATTATATATAATACAATATAACTTGTTATAAACCAATAATGAGAATATATTACTGGTAATATTGATTTAATTATCTGTTGTAAGCTCACTTCGTTATTAAGACAGCAATTAATTATCAAGAATATAAATGTATATGTAAAAACTTGTAATACGAGATTAATAATCTTTTTAGCCTTAAATTTACCATTTACCATAAAATATCCTGTAATTAGGATAAATACATTTACTCCTATTTTACCTCCAATTGTGATTATTTGAACTATTATTCTGTTAATAGTAATATCAGTAGAAAAATTGAATCCACTATATAATGCATAATGATGCATTATAATTAATATCATGCAAATAATTCTAAGTAATTCAAAATTTGATTCTCTTGTCTTATTTTCTTTAAAGTGAGTATTACCGTGTGTGTGTGTGTGTACAGCCGCAACGGTTTGTGTGTTCATATTTGTTCCTCCTTTATTATTTTGTAAGTGTAAATTAATTTTATATTATTTTTAACTATCTTACTATATTCTTATGGTTTATTTTACATTTTTAAAAAAATTATTTTCTTTACTTTTTTATATGATTTAGTATAATAAAAAACAAAAATTCATAAATTAGTATTGTATCATATATAACATTATACATTATTCGTTATCTCTAATTCAAGAGTTTTGTAAAATTTATTTAAGTAAAACTTAAAGACAGCATTATGGCATTATAATTATTTATAAATTTTTCATTTTAAAGTATTGCTTATTTAAGTATAGTGTGCTATATTTAATTTAACCTTTTGATTAATTATAATTTAAACGCATACTTGCATAATACCAATAAAGGATGGGAAAGTTACAATGCTAAAATTTATAATACGATTAGATGATGCTTGTCCAAATATGAATGAAGATAAATGGATAAGAATAGAACAATTACTCGATAAATATAATATAAAACCTATTGTAGGAATAATACCTGATAGTAAAGATGAAAGCTTTATTCTAAATGGATATATAAGTGATTTTTGGAAAAAATATGCTATTAGATGGCAAAATAAAGGTTGGATAATTGCTCAACATGGTTTAAATCATAAGTTAAGTGATACGGTCAGAACAGAATTTAATGGAAGAAGTTACGATGAACAAAGAAAAATATTAGAAGATGGATACTCAATATTAAAAAGTAATGGCATCACACCTAAATGTTTCTTTGCACCAGCACATAGATTTGATGATATCACTGTCCAAGCATGTGCAGACCTTAAATATTTTGATTTTATTTCTGATGGATATGCATATTTTCCTTATACCTATAAAAATATGTTATTTTTTCCATCAGTGTTTGATACGCCTCATGTTATATCAAGAAAAGGAGTTTTTACCTTTGTATTCCATCCAAATAATATAAATGATTCTAGTTTTGAATATCTAGAAAATTTTATAGTATCTCATAAAGAAAACTTTAATGTTGATATTGATTATATTATTGAACAATTTAAATATAGAAAAAGAAATATAAAAGATAAAATATTAGAGCGTACCATTAAGACTTTAAGGTATATAAGAAATAAGTTAAAATCACAGAAAAAGAGATAAATTTATTTATAACATTTATCTCTTTTTACATTTCTTAATACTATTTTAGAATTCTTGCAATAATCCTTTTTAAACTAAGAAGTTTTGCCCAAACTATTAACATAGATGTATTTTTGTTTTTTATACCTTTTACATATATTTTAGATAGTATATTTGTAGCATGTAAGTCCGCTTCTTTTACATCAGAATTTTCTAAAACAAATGCTAATTCTTCTTGTTTTTCTTTTTTGGATTTATTACTTTTTATAATCATAAATATAATTACATTTAATTTATCCATATATATTCTATTTACAACATATTTGATATACTCTAGATTACAGCCTTCATCTTGCATTGCTTTGCTTATTTTTTTTAGTTCATTCATATATTTTTCAAATAATTTATCGTGAAATTTCATAGTTGCACTATTATATGATAATCTGTATAAGTATAAATCATCATTTACAATATGTATTGAATTAACTTTTGTAATATATAACCAATTAAAAAACATATCTTCATCATATGACATATTTTCATTAAATTTTATATTATTATTTATTAATATTTCTTTTTTATAAAGCTTATTACATACTGAAATTCCAATTCCTAAATCATAAAGATATTCAAATGCTTTTTCTTTTTTTATTTGTTTTATATTATCTTTTACTATATATTCAGACCTTATGTTTAGATTTCTTTTCTTCCCTTTTTTATTAATAAGATTATAACTACTAATAACTAGGTCAGCATTATTATCAGTTGCTACTTTCAACATCTTTTCTATTGTATAAAGTTCAATCTTGTCATCTGAATCTAAAAATTTTATGTACTTACCTTTTGCTATGCTAATTCCTAAATTTCTAGTTTTACTAACTCCAAAATTTTTTTGTTTTATTAATACAATTCTACTATCTTTTTCTGCATACTCTTGTAGTATTTTTAAACTATTATCTGTTGATCCATCGTCAATGCATATAATTTCTATGTTTTTATATGTTTGATTAATAACTGAATCTAAACATTCTCTTAAATATTTATCTGAATTATACACTGGAATTATCATAGTAACATCTGCTATATCCATTTATGTATTTCACTCCTCGAATTTTAATTTAACTTAACCTTAATATTTTTTATTTTGTATAACATAGTTTTTATTAAATCAATATAATATTTAAATTCTCCTGTTTTTCTTAATATTATAAAATAAATAAAATTAGGTATAATTATACATATTAGAATTTTTACCACCAAATTAATAATAGTAACTTCTTTTATCATGCTACAAATAAAAAATGTAATTGTTCCAACAATTATAGTAATAATAGTAAAAAATCCATATTTCATAAAAAATTTTCTGAATTTTTGATTTAATCCATATTTATATAATACATAAGCCTCCATCCAAAAGCATACTGTAACCGTGCTAATCATTGTTCCTAAAAACACTCCTACAACTCCTACTGCCTTTACTAAAATAATGGATGCTATAATATTTACTATTGACTCCAAAATTGGTTTATATCTATCTTGCCAATATAATCCTAAAGCATCTTTAAATGTTAATATAGTTTGTCTCATTCCCATTAAATAAAAATTAATAACTATTACTAAAACTATATAAAATGAAAATATATATTCATCGCCCAACCATAATTTTATAAAATCATTAAATAATACAATTAAGCATATTGATGCAAATGAATAAATCCAAAAGTCTAAAAAGAAAATTCTTTTAAATACCTCATATAATCTTTCTTTGCTTTCTGTAGCAGCTAAGTTTCCAACACTTGCAACAATAGAGTTAAATATTTGCAATACAACAGCATTTACAGCATTAATTATCAAACAATAATTTGAATATATCCCTACTTCTGTTAAACCTACATATCTTGATATTATTAAATTATCTGTAGCATTAACGACAGTCCCACCTATCTTGTGCAAAGTCATAGAGGAAATATTTTTAGTTATTTCTTTTTTAGCAATACTGTCTAATTTATCTATATTTTTTTCTTTTAAATATGGATACATTTTATCTGCTTTTCTAGATACAATAATATTTTCTAACAATGTCATCATTATTTGGACTATTAAAAATACTATATAATTATGAGTAAGCAATAATATTATAATTTGTACTACATTTAAAATAAAATAAAACAAATACCTATATATTGTAGCAATATATTTTTTTTGATCTGATATAATCAATGATCTTTTATATGAATAAAAATATGAAATTGCCGAATTTAATACAAATAAAAAGTATATATAATTAATTTCTGAAATATTTGGCATATTGTTAATCAAATTTGGTAAAAACGGTATTAAAATTGCACCTATAATAATTATAATAATTCCTATTATTCTGTACGCTATTTTATATACGTTCATCAAAGTTTTTATCTTTTCGGTGTCTTTATCTGCTAGTGGTTTGTATAAACTATAGGTCATAGCAGTTCCCACTCCTAGGTCTGCTAAAGTTAACATTGACAATATATTAGAAAATAGTCCACTAAGTCCTAAATATTCTGAAGTTAAGACTCTAACAAACACTAACCTAGATACTAAGCTTATTAAAATTCCTGCAACCTGTCCTCCAAAAGCAAACATTAGATTTTTTATTGAACTTTCTGTACGCATAAAATGTCATTCTCCTTCATTTTTATTTCCTTTTTCCATTCTACTTAAATAAAATTCTTGTACATCTGATGCTATATTTTTTATATTATAATTAGCTGAATTTATAAATTTTTCATTAATATTTCTATCTTTAACTCTTTCTAAAACATTTATTACTTGATTACTCCAATATTTGTTGCTCTTTCTTAAATTAATTTTTTTTATTAAGTTAAGTCCTATATCTGCTTCTTCTGGTACTATATCAGATGTAATACAATTTAATCCTGAAAATTGTGCTTCTACTAGCACAATTCCCAACCCTTCATGTAGTGTTGGAAATAAAAATAAATCACTAGCCATAAGTAATTCATTTACATCATTTCTATTTCCAAGAAAAATAAACTTATTTTCTAATCCATTTTTTTCAACTTCACATTTAATCTTGTCTTCTAATGGTCCAGTTCCAACAAAAACAAACTTTAAATCGGATTTTTTTTCTGCTAATTTCTTTGCAATCTTAACAAATCTAGTATGATTTTTTTGTCTTGCAAATCTTCCAACACTAATTATAATCTTTTCATTATCTTTTATTTTTATCTTTTTTCTTACATTCTTTCTTACATTTTCATTATAAATAAATTTTTTAATATCAATTGCATTAAATATTATTTTTGTATATTTATATTTAGTTGGATATAACCATTTTGCTGCTTCCTTAGAGCATGCGAGGAAATCTGTAGCATATTTTTCTATTTCTAAATTTCTATGTAATCTAAACAATTTTAATATTTTAGGTAAATCTTGCCTTGAATTATGTGAATGAATTATTCTACATTTCACACCACTTTTCTTTGCTGCTTTTAAAGCTAACAACATATTTTCATGAGTATGAACATGTACAACTTCATAGTTGTTATTACAAAAAAAATCAATTAATTTTTTATAATAATCTTTTGATGCACAATTTTTATCAACGTAAAAGATTTTTCCACCTAAATTTTTTATTTCATCATCCAATTCTCCCTGTTCATTTAGCAAAAAATCAAATTGTATTTTTTCTCTGTCTATATTGTTATATAAATTCAATATTACTTTTTCTGTTCCTGCATTATTCATTTTCGGAAAAACATGTAATACTCTTATCAATTAAATATTTCCTCCTATATTTTATCTTATATGTTTTTATATTTTTTAAAATATACATAATATGCAAAAGGTATCGATATTAACATAAGGAATTTATGCGAAGACTTTTTTATATATCCTTTTTGATTAGCTAGTAAATTACCAAGTATAATCATAGCAGATGATTTGATTTTTCGTTTTATGCTTTTGGCTAATTTTAATTTTTGATTTGCTAAAAGTATATATCCCTTCGGATTTTCCTTTATTAATTTTGCTATATTTGCCGTATATCCATTAGGTAAATATTCACATATATAAATGTTATCATATATTATAGCTAATTTTCCTTCTTCATCTATTTGGTCATATAAATATCCCTCTGATATGAATTTTTCTCCTTCTATTTTAGGAAATTTATATTTTTTTATTATTTCTTTTCTATATACTAAAATTGTGTCACCTTTATATTTGTACTTTGAAGATAAATCCTGCAGTGTAGAATATTTTATACCTTGGGGCATGCTCGTTCCAACAAAAATTCCAGATTCAAATACTCTTGCTCCTACCATACCTACACAGTCTTTTTCACTTTTTACTTCATTCCATTTTTTTTGAATGACATCAATTGCATCTTCTGTCAAATAATCATCTGAATCTACACAAACAAACAATTCACCTTTTGCTTCTTCCACTCCTTTGTTATGAGCTATAGGCTTTCCTTGATTTTCTTGTTTGAAATATTTTATTTTTATCTTGTTTTCTATTATCCATGTATTAACTAATCCTTTTGTATCATCAGTTGAACCATCATCCACTATTATCCATTCAAAATCTTTATTAGTTTGTCCTAATAGACTACTGTATAGTCTATTCAACGTATTTTTTCTATTATAAGTAGGCGTAAATACTGTTATCATCTTAAATACTCCCTTTTAATAATTCTTATTATAATCAAATATTGATATATCTCTTGTAAGATATGATTTATAATTTAAAAAATGTCCTCCATCAAAATTATTCATAAATCTAAAACAACCATAAATTGAAATTATTATTGCAGTAGTATAAATAAGTATTGCATATTTTTTTGTTTTTATTTTAGCTATATAATATAAAAGTACTGGATAAGTAAATAAAAAATAATCTTTCATTCTTGTTACAATTGCAATTGACCTAAAAACAGTAAAAATTGGAATTAGTACAACAAATGTATTTATTATACTATTTATATATTTTCCATCCTTTTTATTTTTTAGTTCTAATAACTTATTATAATTTAAATAGACTAGTAATGCTATTAAATAATACTCTAAAGTATGTAAAATATTTATATCGAAAAATCCTGAGAAATATTCGTCCATATTACTCATAGCTCTTGCATTGTTTTGAAATATCATAGTTAAGATCGGCTGAGGATTTAATATTAGTATTGATGTTATATTTAATATAAAAAATACAAGTCCTATTATATATATAATAGCAAATTTTTGTTTACTTAATTTAATCCTATTTATAAAATATATTGGAAATAATATAAATGCTGAATTATGAAACGCAAATGCCAGCATACATCCAATAAAATACTTTATTGGTTTTCTTTCTTCTATGTACCTAAATATTAAAAAGAATATTGCTATTGAAATAGATTGTCTCATACTTATAAACGTATTATAAAAGAATAATTTATATAAAAATATTATTATAAAAAAATTAAAATTTTTTATATATCTTTTTAACCCAATATACATACAACTATAAAATATAATTGAATGAATTAAGGTAAACCCATAAAAACTAAATCCCATAGTTTTTACTATAGAATTAAAAACTACATATCCTACTTCTTCTGTTATTCCAGTAAATGAACTATCTAAAATGTTTCCCTCATATATTAACGGGGTCATATTATAAACGGCACGATATACTCCATAGTCCGTTCCACCTAATTCAAATCGTGTTCCAGATATTATACAAAGTAACAATAAAGTACTTATTTCAAATATTCTTTTTCCTTTACCATCTTTTAATTTTTCATTTAAAATAAAAGCTATTATGCAAATTGTAAATAATATAATATAAAATGTCATTGTTCTATTTCTCCTATTTTCTTCTCTTGTTCTATATAAAATTGTTGCATATATTTTGCTAATTTTCTTATATCATAATTTTTATTTGATATTTCTTTTGAAGTATCTATTCTTTCATATATTCTATTTTTATATATTTTTTTTGCCCAATTTTTTGCATTTTCATCTAGTCCATAAAATTCAAGTAAATCAGTTACTTTTGCCTCTTCAGGTATTACTTCTTTACTTGCAATACATTTCAATCCAGCCGCTTGCGCTTCTATTAAAACTATACCTAGCCCTTCGGCCTTTGAAGGAAATACAAAAAAATCCATTGCCTGCATTAGTTCATATATATCTTTTCTATCTTCAAGTATTATAACTTTATTATCAATATTATATTTTTTAATTTTTTTTATTATTTTGCTTTTTAATTTACCTTTACCTATTAAAAGTAATTTAGCATTTTTTTCTAATTTTATAAATTCTTTAAATATTTCAATTAAAAATAGATGGTTTTTTACTGGATGAAATCTGGCAACATTTCCAATAACAAAACAGTCATTATGTATATTTAAATTTTTTCTTATTTTTTCTCGTACTTCTTTATTATATATATATATATTAGTATCAATAGCATTATTTATAATATCAAAATTTGAATTTTTTCCAAATAGAAATTCTCCCGCTTGTTTTGAACAGGCAAATTTATAATTTGCATTACTTTTTATTTTCTTTCCCAAATAAATTTTATATAGTTTAATTAAATAATTGTTTCCGTGTCTATTACTATGTATATGTGCTATTCTTATAGGTACATTAGCCTTTTTAGCCCTTTCTGTAATTAAACCAGAAATGTGATTTAGATGAGAATGAATAATCTTATATTCTTTATGTTCCCTAAAAAAATCATCTAAATTTTTGGTATATTTTATTTGTCCCACTTTTTGTAAAGCAGGTATATAATATATTTTTCCTCCTAAAGTTTTTATTTCATTATCAAAAATTCCATTTCTATTTACTAAAAAATCAAATTGAATTAGATTTTTATCTATATTTCTATATAAATTCATTAAAAAATTTTCTACTCCACCTTGACTCATTTCTCCAAGGCAATGCAAAACTCTAATCATCTATTTTTCCTTCTTTTTATTTTTACTTAAATTCTTATAATAATGTCTTTTATTCATTATACTATTTTCTCTTATAAAATTCAATATTATAATAGATTTTTCTTTAATTTATAATACTAAATTTATTTAAAATATTAATATGTAAACTATTGAAATAAGAATATAATTATGATATTATTATAATACTTTATATTACCAATAAATTAAAATAAAATTAATGTTATATGTTTATAAGAAATTTAGTAAAGGAGAAACAAAATGTATAAAAATAAAGTTATAATTTTGGGAAATGATAATGTAAATACCTTAGGAGTAATTAGAAATTTTGGTGAAAATAATATAAAATCAATTATATTTATTATTAGTAATACTAATTTTATTGCTGTAAAAAAAAGCAAATATGTTGACAAATGTTATATTTGCGAAAATGAAACAGCAGCTATATGTAAAATAATTGAACTATATAGTAATGAAGAATTTAAACCAGTTATAATTACTACATCTGATAAGGCAACCTCTGAAGTAGACAAAAATTATAATAAATTACACAAAAATTTTATAATATCCAATATTGATAATACTGAAAATCAAATAAATAAATATATGGACAAGTACGAACAATATAAAGTAGTAAGAGAATGTAATATAAATATGGCAAAAAGTGCAATAGTCGATCTTTCTTTAAATGAAACTATTGATATAACACCTCCCTTAATAATAAAACCCTTAATTAGTGCTGAAGGTAAAAAAATGGATATAACTATTTGCAAAAATAAAGAAGAACTATTAAAAACTATTTCGTATTTTCGAAAAAATAATTATAAAAAAATTATAGTTCAAGAATTTTTGGATGTTGACTTTGAATATGATGTAACAGGGTTTTCTTATAAAGATACTATTTTTATGCCAACTTGTATAAAAAAAATACGAATTTGGCCAGATAAAAAAGGTAGTACAACTTATGGTGAAGTTATATCTTCAAAGTGTATAAAAGAATTTAAAGAGGATTTAAAAACCTTATTAAACAAATTAAATTATACAGGAATTTTTGATATAGATATTTTCCAAGTTAATGATAAATATTATTTTAATGAAATAAATCTTAGAAATAGTGGTCTTTCATATGTATATAAAAAATATAATTGTTGCTTTAATTGGTATTTAGCTGTTACTGAAAATAAATATCAAAATTTAGAAGAATTATCTAAAAGTTACTTTTTTATCAGTGATATTGGAGATTTGCATCACGTATTAGAAAAGAAAATAACTTTAAAACAACATTTAAAAGATAGAAAACGCAGTGATGTTAAATTAATTGGTAACAAAAATGATATAAAACCATCTATATATATGTATTTGTATACACTTATAAATCAGATCAAACGTAAAAAGTAAAACTAAGAAATCTATTAAACTATTATAAAAATATATAGTTTAATAGATTTCTTAATTTATCTATAAAAAATAATATTTACAGCTTCTTTTGTTGCTGTTCCCTTACTATCATATATATATTGATTTTTTATTTTATCTCTTGTATATTCAGTTTCTTTCTTATAATCAATATTTTTTATCACCTCTAATAATTTACTTTCTTCTTTTATAGCGCCATGTGAAAATACTTCATTAGGATCATTATAAAAACCCCTTTTTTCTTTATATTCTTCATAATCAAATGCATAACAAAACATAGGTCTTTCTAATATAGAGTAATCAAAAAATATACTTGAATAATCTGATATAAGTATATCTGCTACCATAAGTAAATCATTTATGTATGGATATTCAAAAGCATTAATTACAAACTTACTATCTTTAGGAACATTTAATAACTTTCCTATCTGATAATGTGCAGTAAACACAAAGACATAATCTTCTCCCAATTCTTTTTTCCACTTATCAAAATCAAAAGGATTTTTTATAATATTATTTAATTTCTTATCTAATTTATATTCTCTAAAAGTGGGAGCATATAATATTACTTTTTTATCTAGAGGTATTTTTAGCTTTTTCTTTATTTCTATAACTTTTTCGTTTTTAATACTATATAGTTCATCATTTCTAGGTAAACCTGTCAAATAAAATCTGTCTGCATTAGTATTCCATGCTCTTTCTAAAATTTCTTTTTCTTTTTTTCCTTCAATAAAAATCACATCTATATTTTCTTCTTTTTTACTTTCAAAGGAGTTATTACTTTTACTTAAGTCTTTTCCTATCTTTTTTAATGCTGTTAAACCATGTGTAAAAAATATGTTTTGAGTTTGTTTTTTCTTGAATTTAATTCCTCTCCCTATTGAAGAATTTGTTATCCAATATTTCGAGGTTAAAGCAGTAATATAATATTTTATAGTATCAATTTTTACTCTTTCTTTTTCTGGAATAAATTTAAAATTGTTTGGTTCAATAAAAGCCCATTTACATATCATGTTTTTATATTTATTATTAGATTTTATATATTCATATACAAATCTTGGGCTATCATCAAATCTTTTTCCACCATATACTACAAATAAAATTTTATTCTTATTTACTTTACAAAATATTCCTAAAATCTTTAAAAAAGCGGACATAAAGTAGTAATAAATTGAATAGATAAACCTATTATTTTTTATAATATTCTTTAATAGTATTTTTATTTTCATTTTTCATCTCACATCCATATTTTAGTTCTTAAATATTCTTGTATATTTTCTCCATTTCTTTAAATACATTTTTAAGACAATATTTATTAGCTTTTTCCTTTGCTCTTTTTCCAAAGTTCCTTACTTCTTTTTCATCATTAATTAATTCAACAATTTTGCTTATCATCATATCTATATTTTTAAAATCATTTATTAAATATCCTGTCTTACCATTTTCAATTAATTCTCTATGTCCTCTATTATTTGTTGCAATAATAGGAAGCCCCTTATACATTGCTTCCATTATATTTACAGGTAGTCCTTCCCTTATACTAGAAGCTACATAAATATCTGTAATTGATAATATTTCATTTATATCATTTCTTTTTCCTAATAGAATTATATTATCTTGTAAATTTTCCTTTTTAATAACCTCTTCGTAGTAATTATATAATGGTCCTTCTCCTATAAGTAAAAGTTTTATATTTTTCTTTTCTTCTTTTAATTTTTTTATAGTATTAATTAGTAATATTTGATTTTTATTTTTATTTAATTCTGCCACATATGAAAATACTACTTCATCTTCTTTAACATCTAATTCTTTCTTATAATTCAGTTTTTCTTCTTTTGTTAGTTCTTTATCGACTCTACTTGTAATCATTCCAACGCCATGTATTAATTCTATTTGTTTTGCTTTTAAATGTTTTTTTGCAAATTTATAATCCTCTTGGTTTATAGTTATTAAACAATCAGTATATCTTGCCATTGTTTTCTCTATTGGATAATAAAGTATCCAATTATGTAGTGGAGCTCCTTTATAAAAGTGAAATCCGTGTGCTGTATATATAACTCTTGTCCCTCTTTTTCTTGTTTTTCTTGCTGCTAATCTCGCTAATACTCCTCCTACTGGTGTGTGACAATGTATTATTTGATATCTATTTTCTTTTATAATTTTTTTTAGTGCTTTATATACTCTTATATTATTATTTGTAAACGGAAATCTATCAAATGGTAAATCAAAATGTTTATCACAATATTCTATTTTTTTATTTCCGTTACTTGCCACATGTACTTCATAACCTTGTTCTTTAAACCATTTTAAATATGGTATATGAAATCCTATTATATGACTCGTTACGGTTGCTATAAATAAAACTTTTTTCATTATTAATCCTTCCTATATGCAGGAAAAAAATCCACACTTTTATCAATTTTTTTATATTCACATAATCTATTATATACTTCTTCATTCCATATTTTTTTACCTATATAAAAATCAAATTCTGTATTTTGTGCAAATTGTTTTTTGAATTTATATAAAGAATCTTCTTCTGAATTACTTCTTCCTCCTCCGTTATGGACTATCTCATATCCGTTTTCTTTTCCCCATATTGTAATAGCATATCTCAAAACATATTCTGGGGAAATATACATATATTCATTTAGTGTCCCCGTTAAATGTATGTGTATTAAATTATTATAAATAAAATATAATCCAGATGCTATTACCTTATTTTCAAAAATCGCATCTACCAATACAACATTTTCTTTAAAATATTTTAAAATATTCTTAAAATATTCATCGCCAAAATAATAATAATTAGATGCATTATTACGTTTCATTGTAATATAATATATTTTTTTAAATTCACAAAGATCTTCTGGTGCTACAGTGACTTTGTATGCTATTCCTTTATTTAAAGCCTTTCTTATATTTTTTCTACAACTTTTACTAAATTCTACTTCCATTGGGTTATCAGAAATTTTCAAATTCGTTCCTACTGTATGTCTTAAAAATTTTGCATCATATAATTTTTCAAAATCTTTTATATTATCTATTATAGGATGAAATCTTACAAATTCACTAACTATATTATTTTCTTGGCAATATTTTTTAAAGGCATTTTCGTAATTATTTACTAAATCTTTTTTCCCCCCTTCTGTACAACTTTCAATAATTGGTCCTCCATATCCATACGGAGTAATAATATCATAATATTTATTATCATCGATTTTTATTGGTATTTCTTTAACAATAAACTGATTTGATATTATACCATTACTATCCTTATATTTAAAAACTTTGGCTTTTCCATTTTCTATATGTTCATATAACTTTCCATAATTTTTATCAAAATATATATCTATCATTTCTATACTCCTTATTGCAAGAACATACTTACAAAGATTTTGTTAAAAACATAATACTATACCAATTTTCAATTTACGCTTTTAAAACATTTATTAACTTAAACTTTTCTCCATCGTTTTCACTAATTTGAAAACCTTTAATAATATAAAACCTAATAGCACTTTCATTGATTTTATCTACTAACAATTCTAATTCATCTATATCTTTATTCATTGATTCTATTGCATCTAGAAGTTTTTTTCCTATACCATGTTTTCTATACTTTTCATTAATATAAAAATAATTAATATGTAATACATTAGGTTTTTCTTTCTTTTTATAACCCCATATAAAACCAACTAATTTCTTTTCATTGAAAGCGCCCAATATTATCGCTGAATTATCTAATGTAAATATTTTCATATTATCATATATTCCTTTTACTTCCTCATTCACATTTTTTTCAGTATATGGTTTAATTAAATCTTCTATATAATCTTTGAGTGTATCTTTATAGTATTCTATTTCTAAATTATCCAACCTTTTTATTTGTAACTGCATATTCTTTCCTTTCATCATCCAAATTCATAATTATTTGTTCTTCTCCTACTAAAATATCTTCTTTTTTTATTACTTTTTTCAATGTTCCTAATATAATTTTTACATCTTGATTAAAAGATATATTTTCTATGTACTCTATATCTATTTCAAATCTCTTTTTCCATTTGGTTGTATTTCTTCCATGTATTTGGGCTAATCCAGTCAAACCAGGTCTAACGTCATGTCTATGTCTTTCTCTTTCTGTATAATAAGGTAAATATTCTACTAACAATGGCCTTGGTCCTACTATTGACATATCACCTTTTATAATATTTATTAGTTCTGGAAGTTCATCTAAACTTGTACTTCTTAAAATTTTGCCAAACTTCGTTAACCTTTTTTCATCTGGTAATAGATTCCCTCCCTCGTCTTTTTCATCTGTCATTGTTCTAAATTTATACAAAGTAAATATTTTCTCATTTTTACCAGGACGCTCTTGTTTAAATATAGCTGGTTTTCCTAACTTTACTCTAACTAATATGTATATAACAATCATTAATGGCATTAATATAATTAATGCCATTAGACTTAATATTAAGTCTAATGCTCGCTTTATGTATTTTTTATACATTATAAATCTTACTCCTTACTTTTCATTAATTTGGCTGGTATACCTACATAAGTACCTTTTTTATTTATATCTTTAACTACAGTTGCCCCAGCACCTATTATGCAGTTAGAAGTTATTGTTTTATTATTTATCACTGTTGCTCCTGCGCCAATATGAGTAAATTTCCCTATTTTCACATTACCTGCTAATGTTGCATTTGGAGAGATATGAACATAGTCCTCTATAATATTTTCGTGTTCTACAATCACTCCTGTATTAATAATACAGTTCTTTCCAATCTTTGCACTCGAGTTAATACAGGCATTTGCCATTACAACAGTTCCTTCCCCTATAGAAACATCTTTAGCAATAACAGCTGTAGGATGTATTGCTGTATATAATTTCATTTTATATTTTTGATATATTTGCTCCCTTATATAATTATTTCCAATTGCAATTACATAGGAAGTGTTTTTTTTCATATTATTAATATCTTCTATTTTCCCAAGTACATTATATCCTAAAACTTTTGTTCCGTACTTCTTTAGAATCATCTAGAAGACCTTCTATAAGTACCCCCCCCCCGCATTTTTCGATGATATCTATAATTACTTTTGCGTGTCCTCCTGCTCCTATTATAATTATTTTTGAGTCCATTTATCTCTCACCTCTTACATCAAATTACACTTCGTCTTATTTAAATAGATTTTTAATTAAAGTAATTACTCTTTCTTGTTCTTCTTTTGTCATTTTTGTATCTGATGGTAAGCATACTCCTCTTTTAAATAAGTCTTCAGATACTGCTTTTTCTCCTACTTTAATAAAATCATATTGTTCAAATACTGGTTGCATATGCATTGGTTTCCAAACTGGTCTTGATTCAATGTTTTCTTTTTCTAATGCATCCATAATATCTGTTGGAGTTACTTTTGAATTTTCTTTTAAGGTCATTACAGATAACCAATGATTTGGTTTTGTATTTTCTGGTATTGGTTGCATTTCTATTTCATCAATATCTTTAAAGCCTTCTTTATATGTGTTATATATATTTGTTTTTTGTTTTATTCTTTCATCTAATACTTTTAATTGTCCTCTACCAATACCTGCTACAATATTGCTCATTCTATAGTTATATCCTATTTCTTTATGTTCATAATGACGTGCTTTTTCCCTGCTTTGAGTTACCCAAAATCTAACTTTTGCTATTCTTTCTTCATCTTCTGAAACTAACATCCCGCCACCACTTGTTGTGATGATTTTGTTTCCATTAAATGAATAAACTCCATATTTTCCAAAAGTGCCTGTTTGTTTTCCTTTATATGTTGCTCCTAAGCTTTCTGCTGCATCTTCTACTAATGGTACTCCATGTTTATAACATATTTCTTTAATTTCATCTATTTTAGCAGGTGTTCCATATAAATAAACTACTATTACTGCTTTTGGATTTGGATATTTTTCAAATGCTTTTTCTAAAGCTTTTGGATCCATATTCCAAGTCTCTCTTTCACTATCAATAAATACTGGTGTAGCATTTTGATATATTATTGGATTTGCTGTTGCAGAAAATGTTAAAGATGAACAAAATACTATGTCATCTTTTTTTACATCTAATGCTTTAAACGCCATATGTATTGCAGCAGTTCCAGAAGATAATGCTGCACCTGTTTTTGTTCCTACATAGCTTGATAATTCTTCTTCAAATTTATTTACATTTTCTCCGAAGTGGAGCTATCCAGTTTGTATCAAACGCTTCTTTTATATACTCTTTTTCATATCCTTCATTAGACATATGTGGTGAAGCTAAAAAAATTCTTTTATTCATATTATAAATTTTCTCCTTTTTTAATTTATCTTTATTTTAGTTATTATTTAATAATTCTTCAAACTCTTTACCTGTTATATTTTTATAACTTTGTTTAAGCCTTTCATATTCTTTATCCCAAGAACTATAATTAGAGTCTCCTCGATGATTTTCCAAATTATAATTTTCTTTTAAATATTTAGAAAAATACAAAGTAAATTTAGTGGCTCCATATACATTTAAATGAGCTTCATTATAAAAATCTTTTGAAAAATCTATATTATTAAAATCTTCTAGTGTATTAAAATTGATTACATTTAATCCATTCTGCTTTATAATATCAATGGCCTCATTTATTGATAAATTGATTTTTTCATCAAAATTTCTTTTAGGCACTGTAAATAACACATTAATATTATTTTTTCTAATGTATTCTATTAATTCGTTTAATACTTTTTCACTTTCTTCTGGTAATTTTTCTCTATTATTTATCCATTTTTTAAATTCTATATCTTCTACAGCAACTCTCTCTTTATCAAATAAATATCCTTTATAATAATCATTATTACCTATTATATTATCCTTAGATATACGTTTCCACTTATTATGATAGAAGAAAAAACTAAAGTAATAATTGATATACTCTTTTTTATCTATATCACTTTTATAACTTAACATTTCATCAATAGCATCTAATCTGTTTTGAGAAAATTTCATAGAATCTATTGTTCTCCTAAGTCCATAATCATTAAAAGTATCGACTACATCTGCTACCTTTGCTAAATCTACAATATATAAAGAAGGTTTTTGATATTTTTCTGATTCCTCAATAAGATACTTCGTTAATACAAACGGTTGCGCATCTGTAGATAACAGACCAGTAGTATAACCATATAAATTATAAGCCAATACTGTATTAAATTGAATAAATACGTTACTACTTCCTATATATACAACATCTAAAGAATTTTTTGGTTCTTTATAAAAATAAGAAATAGAAGATGGTGGATACCAAAGCAATTTAACTAAGCAATACATTAACATACAAAAAATAAGTATAAAAGTAATTATCTTTATTATTCTCCTTTTCATTCCATTCTCCTTTTATGTATTATCTTTCAACAATTTATCAAACTCTTTACCTGTTATTTTTTTATAACTTTGTTTGAATTTTTCGTACTCTTCATTCCAAGAACTATAATTAGAGTCTCCTTCATGATCTTCCAAGTTATAATTTTCTTTTAAATATTTAGAGAAATATAAAGTAAATTTTGTAGCTCCATATACATTTAGATGAGCATCATCATATAAATCTGTTGAAAAATCTATATTATTAAAATCTTCTTGTGTATTAAAATTAATAACTTTTATTCCATTTTGTTCTATAATATCTATAGCCGAATTTATTTGAGCATTAGCGCTATCACTAAAAAGTCTTTTAGGAACTTCAAATAATACATTGACATTATTTTCTTTGATATATTCTATTAATTCGTTTAATACTTTTTCACTTTCTTCTGGTAATTTTTCTCTATTATCTACCCATTCTTTAAATTTTATATTTTCTATAGCAACTCTTTCTTTATCAAATAAATACCCTTTATAAAAATCATTATTACCTATTATATTACCTTTGGATATATGTTTCCACTTATTATGATAAAAGAAGAAGCTAAAATAATAATTAATATATTCTTCTTTGTTTATATTACTTTTATAACTTAGCATTTCATCAATAGCATTTAATCTATTTTTAGAAAATTTCATAGAATCTATTGTTCTCCTAAGTCCGTAGTCATTAAATGTATCTATTACATCAGCAACCTTTGCTAAATCTATAATATATAAAGATGGTTTTTGATATTTTTCTGTTTCTTCTATACAATATTTAGCCAACATAAATGGTTGGGCATCTGTAGAAAAAAGACCTGTTGTAAACCCATATGTGTTATATGCTAATGTAGTATTAAAATGAATATATGCACCAGCATTACCAATAAATACAACATCTAAAGAATTTTCTGGTTCTTTATAAAAATAAGAAATAGAAGATGGTGGATACCAAAGTAATTTAACCAAGAAATACATTAAGATACAAAGAATAAGTATAAACGTGATTATCTTTACTATTCTTCTTTTCATACTATTCTCCTTTTTTAAAATTGTTTATATATGAATGATGCAGCATCATATCCAGCTCCATAGCACCCAAATATTATAACTCCAAATACTAAAATGTATATAATTCCCCATCTAAATAATAAATTTTGCTGAAATAACTTTTCTCTTACATCTCCTTTACGTGCTATTAATTCAACAACAAACAATACAATTAATGATATTATTAAAACACCTACATCTAGTAGGTCTATTCCTATATTTCCTAGTGCTTCAAAGTTTAATAATACTCCTATATTAAGTGTAAACATACTTTTTATAATATCTATTGCATTAGATATACTATTAGCTCTAAAGAAAATCATTGCAAAAGAAAATAATAGGTAGGTTCTTATAACTTGGTATAGTTTATAACTAAACACATCTGTCTTTATTCCTATTTTGTCATTTATTTTTTTAACAATTGGACCTAATATATCCTCTAAAAAGATGTATATAAATTGCAATATCCCTGAGCCAATAATAAATGTGTATGCTCCTCCATGCCATATACCTATTAATGTCCACATAATCAACATTGAAAAATATAAAGGTATTTTCTTTCCTATTTTCTTTCCAAATTTATTCTTACATTTTTTATTTAAATTCTGCATAAAATTAGATTTTTGTAGTGGATAAAAAATATAATCCCTAAGCCAAGCACCTAGTGTAATATGCCAATTTCTCCAAAATTCAGTAATAGTTTTTGAGAAAAATGGTAAATTAAAGTTTTCTGGTAACTTAATTCCTATAATTTCTGATATTCCCATAATAACATCTATTGACCCTGAAAAATTAGTATATAATTGAACAGTATAAAGCAATACTGCACATATTGTAAGAATTCCACTGTATGTATCAAGATTAGCATATACTCCATCTACAAAATATCCTATTCTTAGTGAAATAACTAATATTTTAAATAAACCCCAAAATATTCTAACTAGCCCTTTACACAAATTATCATATTTTAATTTATGTTTTTCAAATAATTGTTTTCCTACATCTCCATACCTTATAAAAGGTCCTGAAGTTAGAATAGGAAAATATGACATAAATAAAGCACATTTAAATATGTTTTTTTGAGATTTACAAGTACCTCTATATACATCTATTAAATAACTTATCATTATTAATGAATAATAACTTATACCTAGCAATGAATTTCTATGTACTAATGCAAATTGATAATCTATATTAAATAAATTAAATATATGGTTAGCAGTTGTCAAAAATAAATTAGTATATTTTAAATATATTAATTGCCCTAAAATAAGTAATATTCCTAAAATCAGAAACAGTCTAGCTCTTTTAGTATTCAAATGTTTTTCTATTAATCTTCCGGATATATATGTTGAAAGTAAGACTACTAAAGCTTGTATTATTGTTTCGATACTAAAATTATCCCAAAACAAGAAAATAACACTTGTCAATAATAATACTATCCATTGTAATTTTTTTGGAACAATAAAATATATAAACAATGTAATAATACAAAAAACTAAAAATATTAAAGACATTAATTCCATAATTCTATTTCCTTTCTACCAATTCTATTAGTCCTAAATCCCACATTAAGAAAGCGACTTTTTTATTATCAAATAAAATTGCTTCTTTTGGTTCTCTTACTAAGAAAGCTCCATCTTTTTTTAATTCTTCTATTGATTTATATATATTTTCTACTGAATAACAAGTATGATACAAATATTGTCTTTTTTTTAATAAATTCTTTACCACATTTCCACTTATTAATTCTATATTTTCTCCCGTACTTAAAGTAATCATACACAAGTTAGCCTCTTGGTTAGCATCATACACTATATCACTTATACTGTTTATTTCAAAATATTTTTGTAATTTATTCAAAGTTTCTTTAATATTATTCGTAGCTATGCCAATATGATGAAATTGCATTTTTCCTCACTCCTACTATTATTTACCTATTCTCTCACTTATAATATTAACCATATCTCCAACATTTTTCATTGTTGTAACTTCGTTCATATTAAATTTCATTCCAAATTCTTGCTCAACTGAAACAATCAAATTAATATGTTCTAGACTATCCCAATCCTCAATATCGTTTGCTGTAGTATTTGCATTTACTACAATTTCATCATCATCAAATACATCTCTGAATACATTGTTTAATCTTTCATAAATTTCTTCTTCACTCATTTTTATCTACCTCTTTCTAAATTTTTTTATAATTAGATTATATATCTAAAATATTTTATTAACTTTAAGTAATTATTCATTTATTTCTATAACATTATTTTTATTAATATAGCCTTTGCTAATATCAAGTTTATAAACCTTATTTCCTTGTTCATCACAAGATATTTCTTCAAATCCTTGTAGGTCATAGAAATTATTTACCATTTTATTTTTCATTGTTGGATAATAATATCCATATATTGTTTTTATTCCCTTTTCTTTTGCTTTTTCCACTAGCTTATCCATCATAGCAAATTCCATATTTCTTTTTAAAACTCTACAGCTCATTATCCATAAGTCAATATGTAATTCGTCTTTATTTTTTATATTTCCTATTACAACAGTTATTACTCCATTGTCTCCAAAAATATCTTCTAATTTACCATATAGTTTTATGTAATTATCATCATTGTTTACCACTTCTATATCTGCTAAAGAATACCTCTTTGTTGTTAAATTAAATTGGTTACTTTTATTACTTAATTGTGATATTCTCTCTAAGTAAATTGGTTTAAATGATGTTATTTCTGCTTTCATTTTTAGAGAAAGTAAATAATCTTCATAATTATCAAATGTTGACATCATTTGACTTCTTTTAGCATTATCTTTATACAATTCATTTTTCTTTAAATCTTCATTTGAAAAATTAGTAACTTCAAAGTATCCATTATGGTCTATTATTTTAATATAATTTTCTGGTACATCTATTTCAGGAGTAGCAATTCCATCTATATAATTTTGCACTATCTTTCTTTCTGCCGGATTATCGTCAACAAACACAAAACTGTCTGCTCCTAAATTCAATTCTTCAGAAATGTCTTTAATGTTTAAATTTTTAGGATTCCAGTTAGCTTTAATTATAATAAAGTCATCTGGTTTTAATGTTCCTGCAGGGTGGTTTAATCCATTAATTGCATTTTCATATTCATTTTTAGAGTTTATGTTTAAAATAACTCCTAGACTTTTATGTTCTTTTAAATAATTTTGAAATTCTGAATAAACTTGTCCACTAGGTACTTCTGGCCCAATTGCTAAATTTTCTACTCCATCATCTCCAACTATTCCACCCCATAAAGTATTGTCTAAGTCTAATACAAATGCTTTTTTATTTTTTCCATAAATTGATTTTATAATATTTGCTATATTAAATGATAAATATGGTATGGCTGGAACCTCCATAGCATATTTATACATATGCCAATAAAATTGATTTGCCCACTTGTCTAATCCATAGCAAGATGATATGTAATTTATATCATTAATAAAGAAATTTTTTGTATTATTTGCATAATCATAAAATTTTTGATTTAGTCTTGTTATAAAATTAATTTTTCCATGTATGTCACTTGCGTCCTTATTCCCTAATAAACGATAATATGGATGTTCAAAGTTGTTTTGAATAATAGTACAATTAAATTTAGAAAATAGTTTGTCCCATATTTTTTGAAATTTATTATATTCTGAATTTAACTTGTTTTCTATTGTTTCGCCATCATCATACATAGTAGGATATTCTATAATATTTCTATTTGTTGTATGAATATATATAATATCTGGATTAAAATTATCTAATTCTTCATTTCCAAAAATGGCATCTTCAAAAAATTTATTATATTCTGACTCATAAAAACTTGGTTTTATCCCATAGTTTAACAAAAATATTTCTAGCATATTTTTAATTTCGCTTGTTGTAGATCCTCCTAATATTGCTATGTTCTTTTCTATAAAATTTTCTTTTTGTAATAATTCTTTTTTTATTTTTCTTTTATTTTTTATTAAGTTGTTTGCATCAAATGGATATTCTAATTCTTTCATTTTTCACCTCTATTTATGGTCTTTCTATTATCTCTTGGTAAGTTGGAACTACCTCTTTCATTACCTTTTTAATTTCTTCTTTATTTTCATTATTATAATTTTCTAATAATTTATTTAATTCATCTAGTTTTTTATCTATCATATCCATATTAATATTCATTGGTTTTGTAATATGAATTTTTTCGTGTTTTGTTTCTGTTAAACCTTCTTCTGACATAAGTATTTCTTCATAAAGTTTTTCTCCTGGGCGTAAACCAGTTATTTTTATTTCAATATCCACATTTGGTTCTAACCCTGAAAGTTTAATTAAATTTACTGCCATGTCATAGATTTTCATAGGTTCGCCCATGTCAAGCACGAAAATTTCTCCACCTTTTGCATATGTCATTGCTTGTAATACAAGAGATACCGCTTCTGGTATAGTCATAAAGAACCTTGTAATATCTTTATGAGTAACAGTAACTGGTCCACCTTTTGCAATTTGTTTTTTAAATAATGGTATTACTGAGCCATTACTTCCAAGTACGTTTCCAAACCTAACTGCAGCATATTCAGTTTTGCTAACTTTATCTTTTGCTTGTACTATCATTTCACATAAACGTTTTGTTGCTCCCATAATGTTTGTTGGATTTACAGCTTTATCTGTTGAAATTAATATAAACTTCTTAACATTAAATTCATCTGCACAATCTACTACGTTTTTTGTTCCAAATACATTATTTTTAATTGCTTCTAATGGGCTTGTTTCCATTAGTGGCACATGTTTATGTGCTGCTGCATGGAATACTAAATATGGTTTATATGTTTCAAAAATTTCTTGTAGTCTTTTTTTCTCTCTAACACTTGCAACAATTGCACAAATTTCCTTATCTGGGTAATTGTACTTCAATTCTTGTTCTATATCGTATAAGTTATTTTCGTAAACATCTACTATTACTAGTTTTTCAGGATTGTATTTTATAATTTGTCTACATAGTTCAGATCCAATAGAGCCTCCTCCGCCAGTAACTAGAACTACTTTATTATTAATTAGTTTTTCTATATTTTTGTTGTCTAATTCAACAGGGTCTCTTCCGAAGTAAGTCTTCTATTTCTACATCTCTAAAGCTACTCATTAGGTTTTTATCTTTAATTAGTTGTTCAGTTCCTGGAAGAATCCTAACCTTACATCCCGTTTCTTGGCATATTTTTAAAATATCTTTTCTGTTTTCAGTATCTATATTAGAAATAGTAAATAATATTATTTCTACTTTGTTTTCTTTACAAATTCTTGGTATATCATATCTGTCTCCAATAATTTTGCTACCAGCTATTGTATAACTTATTTTATTTACATTGTCATCTATCAGTCCTACTACATGGTACGTATCTCTCATTGCACTTTTTAGCGTTCCTAAAACTGTTTTTGCTGCACCTCCTGCACCAATAATTAATACATTCTTTTTATTCCCTGAATTTTCTAACTCCAAATGATTATAACTTTGTGTTAATAATAATCTTAAAAATACTCTATATCCAATAATACCTACAACTATAAGAAGTGCTGAAATTGCATTTGTTACTGTATTTAAGAAATAACCTTGAAATATAAATTTCACTACTGTTACTAATCCAAAAGATATAAAACATGCAAAAGCATAAATTAAATAGTCATTACCATTTTCATATCTTGTTATGTTTTTGTATGTTCTTAAAAGATGTAATATACTTGAATAAACAACTATTGCTAAAATAATTGTATTTATTACTATTTGATTGTACTCTTTGCTTAATATATATGTATTGTTAACTAATATTACTGCTACATAATACGCGATAATTATAACAAAAATGTCTATAAGCCTTAATATGAGATTTCTGTGCTTTTTTATTGTTTTCTTTATTTTCACTATTTTCCCTCTTTTATTGTCAGATTATATGTATTAGTTTTATCATGCGTGCCTATTAATTATTATACTATTTTATGCTTGTTTTGTCCATACATTTTGACAAATTTTGTGGATTTTCAGGTATTTTTTTTGCTTTAATTAAATTTGAGTTTTAAATAAATTTTGAAATTTGTAAAAAATTTACGGTGTACCATAAATTTTATTATGATTTAATAAAATTTACGATACACCGTATTTTAATTTTTCTCTAAATATTTCTTTAAGAATCTACCTGTATGGCTTCTTTCATTTTTACAAACCTGTTCAGGTGTTCCAACAGCCACCACTTCTCCTCCTGCATCTCCGCCTTCTGGGCCTAAATCTATAATATAATCACATGTTTTTATTAAATCTAAATTGTGTTCAATAACTATTACAGTATTTCCAGTATCAACAAGCCTTTGTAAAATATCAACTAATCTATGAACATCTGCAATGTGAAGCCCTGTTGTTGGTTCATCTAAAATATATAAAGTTTTTCCAGTTGCTTTTTTAGAAAGTTCTGTTGCAAGTTTTACTCTTTGTGCTTCTCCCCCTGATAATGTAGTTGAAGGTTGTCCGAAGCTTAATATAACTCAATCCCACATCATAAAGTGTTTGAATTTTTTGTTTTATTCTTGGAATTTTGTCAAAAAAGGTTAGAGCTTCTTCTACAGTCATATCTAGTACATCTGCAATTGTTTTTCCTTTATATTTAACTTCTAAAGTTTCTCTATTATATCTTTTTCCTTTACATACTTCACATGGTACATATATATCTGGCAAGAAATGCATTTCTATTTTGTGCACTCCATCCCCATTACAGCTCTCGCATCTACCACCTGGTACATTGAAACTAAATCTTCCTTTTTGATATCCTCTTAGTTTTGCTTCTTCTGTGCTTGCAAAAATATCTCTTATCATATCAAAAACACCTGTATATGTAGCAGGATTTGACCTTGGCGTTCTACCTATTGGAGATTGGTCTATATTTATTATTTTATCTATTTTTTCTAATCCTTTTACATCTTTACATTTACCTGGTTTTTCATTAGATCTGTTTATTTTTTGTGCTGCTGTTTTGTATAAAACTTCGTTTACTAATGTTGATTTTCCGAGAACCTGATACCCCAGTTACACAAGTAAATACTCCTAACGGAAAGTCTACACTCATATTTTTTAAGTTGTTTTCAGTTGCACCTTCTACTTTTATTACTTTTGTTTTAACATGTTTTCTTCTTGATTTTGGAACTGGAATTTGTTTTCTTCCACTTAAATATTGTCCTGTTATAGAATTCTCTACTTGTTTTACTTCCTCAGCTGTACCGTTGTGCCATAACTTGTCCACCATGTGTTCCTGCTCCTGGTCCAATGTCTATAATTTGGTCTGCAGCATACATGGTGTCTTCATCATGTTCTACTACTAAAAGAGTATTGCCTAAATCTCTTAATTTTTTAAGTGTTGCGAGCAACTTATCATTATCTCTTTGATGAAGCCCTATACTTGGCTCATCTAGAATATACAATACTCCAGTTAAACCAGAACCTATTTGAGTAGCAAGTCTTATTCTTTGTGCTTCTCCACCAGATAGTGTTCCTGCACTTCTAGATAATGTTAAATATTCTAATCCTACATCCATTAAAAATTGTAGTCTTTGGTCAATCTCTTTTAAAATCATTTCTGAAATCATCGCTTGTGTTTTATTTAGTTCTAAAGAACCTAAAAATTCTTTGATTTTATTTATTGACATGTCTGTTAATTCATTTATATTTTTTCCACCTATTTTAATAGACAAAATCTCTGGTTTTAGTCTTGCTCCATGACATGAGTAACATGGCAATTCACTCATATACATTTCATAGAAATCTCTCATTCCTTGTGATTTTGTTTCATTATGACGTCTGTCTAATGTTGGAAGCACACCTTCAAATGGCGCAGTAAATTTTCTTGTTCCTGCATAAGATTCATATTCAAAATCGATTTTTTCATCACCCGTACCATATAAGATTTTTTCCATAAAACTTCTTGGTAAATCTTTTATTTTTTTGTTTCTTATATCTATTCCATAGTGTCTTCCAACGCTTTCAAAGTACATTTTGGCCATTGTGTCTCCTCTTTTCATTGTGCTAGAGCCAAATGCTTTTACTCCGTCATATAATGTCTTATTTTTATCTGGAATAATTAAGTCTTCGTCCATTTTCATTAAGTATCCAATTCCAGTACATGTTGGACATGCGCCAAATGGATTGTTAAATGAAAACATTCTTGGCGTTAGTTCTGGGAAACTAAATCCACATTTAGGACAAGCATAATTACAACTATATAATATAGGCTTATCTCCTACAACATCTATTAAAACTAGATTCTCTGCATGTTTTAGGGCTACTTCTACTGATTCTGTAAGTCTACTTATAATATCTTCTTTTATTACTAACCTATCAACTACTAATTCTACTTCGTGTTTTTTCTTACGGTCTAGTGAAATTTCATCTTGTCCTAATTCATAAATTTCTCCATCTATTCTAACTCTTACAAATCCTTCTTTTTGATATTCTTCTAACTGTTTTGTAAATTCTCCCTTTCTTCCTCTTACAACAGGTGCTAAAACCTGTATTCTCGTTCCTTCTTTTAAGTTCATGATGTTGTCTATTATTTGATCTATACTTTGTTTTTCAATCTTTGTATGACAGTTTGGACAATATGGTGTTCCAATTCTTGCATATAATAAACGAATGTAATCATATATTTCTGTAACTGTTCCAACTGTAGAACGTGGATTTTTTGATGTTGTTTTTTGATCAATTGAAATTGCAGGTGAAAGTCCTTCTATGCTTTCTACTTCTGGTTTTTCCATTAACCCCAAAAATTGCCTTGCATATGATGATAAACTTTCTACATATCTTCTTTGTCCTTCAGCATATAGAGTATCAAATGCTAGTGAAGATTTTCCTGATCCCGAAAGTCCTGTTATAACAACTAATTTGTCTCTTGGTATCTCTAAGTTTATGTTTTTTAAATTGTGTTCTTTTGCACCTTTTATAATTATTTTGTCATTCATTTATTTTCATTCCTTCCTAAACTTTAAAAAATAAAGTCTTGTTTTCACTAAATACATATAGAATATAAATTTCAGAAATCTTCTCCCTCTAGTCCATCAACATATTCTTTTAATTCTTCTAAGGTACATACTCTACCATTTTCAATATCATTTGCACTATCTTTCAGTTTTGCAATAAAAAATAAATCATATATAATATCATATAAATTATCATCTTCTATGTTTATTTGATTTAGAGTATTTTTAATAAAGTCCATTTTTATAACCCCCTTTATATTTCTAATAATATCAGATCATATGTTGACACAAAAATGAAATTTTTATTTCAAACTTTTTGTGCAAGAAAGAAGCTTTTTATATAATTTTTGAAGAGCTATATTTCTACTACTTATTTTATTTTTTTCTTCTGCCGACAATTCTGCAATTGTTTTACCATTATCTAACTCCACTACTTTATCAAATGCAAAGCCATTTTCTCCTCTTTGTTCTTCCGCAATATAACCATTTAGTTCTCCAATATAAACACTTTCGTTTCCATCTTCATCTATATATGCAATTGCAGTTACAACTTTAGCTTTTCTTTTCTCTTTTGGTAAACCTTTTAGTTTTTCTATATAATAGTCATTTCTATCTTCGTTACTTGCGTTTTCTCCTAAAAATCTTTTAGTTTTAACTCCTGGAAATCCATCTAAATATTCAATGCATAAACCTGAATCATCTGCAATACATGCACTTTTTGTAAGCTTATAAATTCCTCTTGCTTTAATAAGGGCATTTCCTTCAAAAGTTTCTGCATTTTCATCTACATCTATTTCAATTCCCGCTTCTTCTTGTGAAATAATTTCTACGCCTTTTAAAATTTCTCTTATCTCTTTTAACTTACTTTTATTATTAGTTGCTACAATTATTTTCATTTTTCCTCCAGTTTAATGTTTTTGGGGATAGAGTCAAAAAGCATCATTCAAACCTTTTTCCTACTTGCAGATTATTTCCGAAGTAGAAAATCATGTACTGGCATTCTTCTAGCATTTTCTCCTTGAATCTCTAGTACTTGAAGAATTCCACCTTTTGCTTTAACAAATAAACCTTGTTTTACATCTACTAAAACAATTTCTCCATTTTTTGCTTCTATATTTCCATCTAATAATTCAATTTCTTTTTGTTTTTCTACAACTTGCGTTTTCCAGAATTTTATTTTCTTACCTTCATAAAATGTATAAGCCCCCATAATTGGGTTTAGGCCTCTTACTAAATTTTTAATTTCTTCTGCTGTTTTATTTTCCCAATCAATTTTTGCCATTTCCTTATTTAGCATTGGTGCCATTGAGAATTCCCCTGATTGCTTTTCTCTTGGTACTGTTCCATCTTCTATTTTTTTAAGAGTTTTAACTAGCAAGCTTCCACCTACTTTTGAAAGTCTATCCCACAATTCTCCTGTTGTTTCATTTTCTCCAATTTCTACTTCTTGTTTTAATATCATATCTCCTGTGTCCATTCCAACATCCATATACATAGTAGTTATACCTGTTGTTTTATCCCCATTTAATACTGCCCATTGTATAGGTGCTGCGCCTCTATATTTTGGAAGTAATGATGCATGTACATTTATACATCCATACTTTGGTATTTCTAATATTTCTTTAGGAAGTATCTTCCCATAAGCTACAACACATACTATATCTGGATTTAAATTTTTGATTTCTTGTATAAACTCTATATTATTTCTTACTTTTTCTGGTTGGTATACTTTAATATTCTTCTCAAGAGCATATTCTTTTACAGGTGAAGGTTGCATTTTCATTCCTCTACCTTTTGGCTTATCTTGGTTGGTTACAACTCCAATTATTTCATAGCCTTCTTCATATATAGCCTCTAAACTTTCTTTAGCAAAATCTGGTGTTCCCATAAATAATATTTTCATTTTAAGTTTCACTTCCTTACATTATTTGACATTTCGTGTGAAATATGCTATAATATAATTACCACATTCTCATAAGATGAGATGTGTTTATATAAGTGTTACTAGCAGGAGGTAACAATAGAGACAGAGCGAATATCCATTTTGGCCATTCTGGCCACTGTCTGATTATAAAATAGCGAAAAAAATGCCGCTCCTGCACGCCCCATCAGCACAATATGCTTTTCGGGCGTGGCTCTTTTTTTATTTGTCTTCTTCAGGTTCTATATATTCTAGAGTTCCTGGAATTATTTTGTCTATAAACACTTCCCCATTTAAATGGTCTACTTCATGGCATATTGCTTGAGCAAGTAGTTCTTTTGCTTTTACTCTCATTCTTTTTCCGTTTCTGTCAAAATACTCTGCTGTTACTTCTGCTGGTCTTTTTACTTTAGCAAATTGATTTGGAAAGCTTAAACATCCTTCATCTACTTCTTGCTCTCCTTTTGTTTCTAATATAACAGGATTTATCATGACAATTGGTCCATTATCATCATAAAGGTCAATTACTAAAATTCTTTTTAAAATTCCAACTTGTACAGCAGCTAAACCTACACCATTATATTTGTGCATGGTTTCTATCATATCATCAATTAGTTGTTGTACTTTTTCATCTACTACTTCTACTTCACGAGAAATTTTCTTTAAAATCTCGTCTCCTTCTTGTCTAATATTTCTAATTGCCACTTTAAAATCATTCCCTTCTTTAATATATACTTACAAATGCTTGTTATAAAATTAAATCATGTTATTTGGATTTACATCTATTGCAATATTTGTTTTAGTATTTTTATCGTAAAATACTTTTAAATAATTATTTAAAACTTCATTTGAAACTTTAGTCATATTTCCTTTAATAATGATTCTCCAACGATATCTATTTTGTATCTTATCAATTGGTGATGGCATTGGCTTAAATATTTGGAAATTTTTGTCTAAATTATTTTTTAAATATTTATATGTTTCTTCACTTGCTTTTTTTATCTCTTCTTCTTTCAAGCTATTAAAACTAATTACTATTATATCGCAAAATGGTGGGTATTTCAACTGTTTTCTGATTAATATTTCTGTTTCATAAAATTCTTCATAATTTTGTTTTCTAGCACATTGAATTGCAAAATTTTCTGGAGAGTATGTTTGCACAATAACTTTTCCTTCTAATTTTTCCCTTCCTGCTCTTCCGCGCTACTTGTGTTAGTATTTGAAAAGTCTTTTCACTTGCTCTAAAATCATCTATATTTAATGAGCTGTCTGCAGCCATTACTCCAACTAAAGTAACATTTGGAAAATGGTGTCCTTTTACTACCATTTGTGTTCCAATTAAAATGTCTATATTTTCGTCTTTAAACTTATTTAATATTTGTTCATGTGAATTCTTCTTTGTAACTGTGTCTACATCCATTCTAATTGTAGTACAATTAGGAAACTGTTTTTGAATTTCTTGTTCTAATTTTTGAGTTCCTGTTCCAAAATATCTTATTTTATCACTTCCACATTCTGGGCAAATAGTTACTAAATTTTCTTCATATCCACAGTAATGACATTTTAGCTTTTTTTCATAACTATGATATGTTAAACTAATATTACAGTTCTTACATTTAACTGTATAGCCACAGTTTCTACACATTATAAAAGTTGAATAGCCTCTTCTGTTTAAAAACAAAATTGTTTGTCTTTTATTTTTAATGTTTTCTTCTATTGAACTATAAAGTTCTGTACTTAGCATACTCCTATTTCCATTTGCGAGTTCTTGTTTTAGATCTATTACTTTTACTTCTGGTAATTTAGAATTATTTGCTCTTTTAGTTAACTCTAATATATATTTTTTCCCAGTCTTTTTTTCTAATTCTTTAAATTTGTAATATGTACTAATATCTGGTGTTGCACTTCCTAATAACATTGGGCAATTGTTTTGAATAGCTATTTTAAAAGCTACTTCTTTTGCATGATATCTTGGATTTGTCTCTGATTTATATGAGCTGTCATGTTCTTCATCTATAATTATAATTCCTATATTTTCTAATGGTGCAAATATAGCAGACCTTGCTCCAATTACTATGTTTGCTTCACCTGATTTTATTTTTTGCCATTCATCATGTCTTTCTCCAATTGATAATTTACTATGTAAAACTGCAATTTTATCTTTTCCAAACCTTGCAATAAATCTATCTAACATTTGTGGTGTTAATGATATTTCTGGAACTAACACAATTGCTGTTTTATTTTCCTTAATTGCTTTTTCTATTAATTGTAAATATATCTCTGTTTTTCCGAGAGCCAGTTACTCCATATAATAAAAATGAATTAACTTCACTTTTTTCTATCGATTTTTCTACAATTTCATATGCTTTTTGTTGCTCATCTGTTAACTTTAATTTTGTTGTTTTTTCTACTTCTCTTCTTTCTAATAAAGGGTTCCTTTGAACCTTTTTTTCTACTACCTCTAAATATTCATTTTTAATAAGTGTATTTATTATTCCTCTTGATGTATCTGTGAACATCTCTACTTCTGGAATAGTTGCTCCTTCATTTTGCTTTAAAAAGTTTAAAATTCTTATTTGTTTTTCTGATTTTAGTTTTTTAGTTTCTATATCAAAGTCTATTTCTTCTTCGTCTTTTTTTAGATATAAAGTATTTATTAACTTGTCGTTTATTCTGTTTTCTTTATTTTTTGTTCTTGTCCCAGGTGTAAGCATTAGTTTTATACAGTCTGATACTGTACTAAAATATTTTTTTGCCATCCATCTTGCAAGTTGTATTTGTTTATCAGTCAAATTTTCTTCTAACTTTGCTATATCTTTTACTTCATAAGATGACTTTTCTTTGATTCCTACAACAAATGCTTCTTCTAAAGTTTTACTATTACCAAAAGGTACTAATACTTTGCTTCCAATTACTACAAAATCTTCAATATCTTTTGGTATGTTATAGTCAAAGGTTTTATTTAATTTTTTTGCTGTTCTATTTATTACTACTTCTGCAACCATACTTACTCCTTATTTTTCTCATCTTACACGATAAGGTAAATACTAAATTAGTATTTACCTTATCTTTTTTATCATTTATCTAAAATTTTTTGAATTTTTTGTTTTAATTCTTCTATTTCTTCACCTAAAACCTACTTTTCATATACAACGACTCCTGTTTTTTCAATTTCTTTTTCTATTTTTGACTTTTTATTAATTTCTGACTTTTCTATAATATCTACGTCTTTATTGAATTTTTCTCTAATAATATCCACAATTGCAAAAAACTTTAATCCTTTAATTTTTCCATTACTATCAATCAAAATATCGATATCACTTTGTTCTGTCGCGTCTCTTTTAGCATATGAGCCAAATAAAGTAGCTTTTTGCACTTCTGTTTCTTTTAGAATATCATAAAGTATTTTTTTTATATCTTCTAAAGAATAAATTTTATTTGTCATTGTTTTCCTCCTCAAAAGATAATTATTTATGCTCTAGCCTACGCTCGTTTTCTATTATTGCCATAATAATTTGTACAGTTTTTTCAAAATCATCGTTTTTTATAACATAATCATAAAGTTTAATTTTAGATTCTTCGTATTCAAGTCTTCCTAATCTTTTATCCATTTCCTCTGGTGTAAGGTTATCTCCTCTTTGCTCTAATCTTCTTCTTAATTCTTCTCTTTCTACCTTTAAGAATATAGGAACTAATTTTACATCATCTTTTAATAATTTTATTAAATTTTCTGTACCATTTACTTCAATATCTTTTACAATAATTTTCCCACTTTGTATTTTTTCATTCATTAGTTTTCTAGATGTTCCATAGTAATTGTCATGGTGTAAGTCATATTCATAAAATTCATTATTTTTAATTTTTTCTTCAAATTGTTCTTTTGTTATAAAATGATATTGCACTCCCTCTTCTTCTCCAACTCTTGGTTTTCTTGATGTAAAAGATGGAAGAGAAATAACATCATCCATTCGTTTAATTAGTTCTTTTTTTATTGTATCTTTTCCTGCTCCTGATACACCTGACAAAATTACTAGCATACTTTTGTTACCTTCCCTTCTGCAATTTCATCTGCAGCTAATGTAACTGGTGATTCATCTTTTGCTTTTGTTTTAGGTTCATCTCCTGCTGCAATTTGTCTTGCTCTTCTTGATGTCATAATAACTAATTCGTATCTATTTTGTGCTTTTGTTAATAATTCTGTAACACTTGGTTTTACAATCATTTTAAATCCTCCTTTTTTATCTTGTTGAAAAATAATTACAATTTAATTCTTTTCCAACTATTATTATTCTATTTTTCCATTCTTCTATTCTTCAGTAGATATTGTTTTGTCAATTCTAGATCCTACTGTTTCAGGCTGAACGGCAGATAATATAATATGACCTGAATCCATAATTAAAACTGCTCTTGTTCTTCTTCCATATGTTGCATCTACTGCTGTTTTATTGTCTTTTGCTTCTTGCACCATTCTTTTAATTGGTGCAGATTCAGGGCTTACAATTGCCACAATTCTTTCTGCTGAAACAATATTTCCAAATCCAATATTTACTAATTGCATAATATTTTTTCCTCCTTTTTACTCAATATTTTGTATTTGTTCTCTCATGTTTTCTAATTCTGTTTTAATATCAATTACTCCTTCTGTTATTTCCAAATTGTTTGCTTTTGAACCAATTGTGTTTGTTTCTCTATTCATTTCTTGAATAAGAAAGTCTAGCTTTTTCCCAATTGCCTCATTTGAATTTAAAAGATTTTTAAATTGATTTAAATGACTATCTAATCTTGTAACTTCTTCCTCAATTGAACATTTATCTGCATAAATTACAACTTCTTGTGCTAATCTTGATTCATCAATTTCTTGATTTTTTAATAATTCTTTTATTCTTCCTTCTAATTTTACTACATATTCTTCAATAAGTCCAGTAGAAATTTTAGATATTTCATTTACTTTTTCTTTAATTCCGCTTCTTCTTGCTTCTAAATCTTGTGCAATTTTTTCTCCTTCTACCTCTCTCATTTGGATTAATTTATCTAAAGCATTATTTACTGTATGTAACAATTCTGTTTCAATACTTTCGTCTTCTTCATTATTTTGTATGCTTAACACGTCTGGAAATTTTGCAACATCTGTTACTTCTATATTGTCTAAAATTCCTTCTTTTTTTGCTAGATTCTTTAACTCTTTAATATATGAACTTGCTAATTCTTCATTTATTTTAATTGTTTTTGCATTTTCAGAGTTATCTGTAAATGATATAAAGACATCAATTTTTCCTCTTTTAATTTTTGATGCAACTGCTTGTCTTACATTTTCTTCTAAATAACTTATAATTCTTGGCATTCTTATTGACACATCTAAATATCTATGATTAACACTTTTTATTTCTACTTCATATTCTTTTTTGTCTACTATGTATGTTTCTTTGCCATAACCTGTCATACTTTTTATCATAATTTACTTGCTCCTTTCAAAAATACTTAAATTATTTTTGAGCTAATACATCATCTTTATTTGATTTTTTACTACTTGTTTTCTTTTTTGGCGTTTCAGCTTTTGATTTAGTATTTTCAGATTTTTTTCTTGTTGTCGTTTTTGCTTTTGGTTTTGTTTCAGTTTCTGTAACTTTCTTTTTTGTACTCGTCTTTGTTTTATTTACTTTTTTAGTGCCTTTAACTTCTTGTTCTTCTTTAATTTCTTCTACATCTACTTTTTCTTGCTTATTTTCAGTTTTGACAGGTTTCTTTTTTGTAGTCTTTTTCTTTGTTTCTTTTTTAATATCTTCTTTTATTTCTGGTTTGCTTTCTTTTTCTATATGTTTCCTATTATTACTTTTCTTAGTTTTTGTATTTACTTTTTTTGCTATATTCTTTTTCTTTTCTTTAACTTCTTTGTCCACATTAGATTCTTTTATATCTCTATTTTCCTCTTCTTTTTTCTGTTTAGTTGCTTCTTTTTTAACTGGCTCATCTTTTTTTACAATTTCTGATATATCACTAAAACTATCTAAATATTCTTTTCTAGCTTTTGTATAAAGAATAATTGATTTTAAAACAAAGTATGCTGCAATTATATAAGATGATGTTAATAAATATAGTCTAAAGTCATAATTAAACATAGTTATTACATGCATAATTGTAAGTGTATGAATACTCATTACAAATGCTTCTATTGCACCTATAACTTTTTTGCCATTGTCTTGTTTATATGCCTTTTCTAAAATCACAATTCCAACTATTAAGAATACTCCTGAAAATACTTTTAGATCCTCTACTAATCTTTCTTGTTTTATATTGTTATATGCTAAATTTAATATAGCAAAATATCCCATTACCAATATTGCTAATAATAAATTTTTAAATATCTTTTTTAATATTTCTTGTGATACTTCTTTTGGAATTTTATTTTTTTTCATTTACTATTTCTTCCTTTCCTAAGACTAAGCTTATTTTTGCACTACTCTAGTTCGTACATAATATTACTCAGTACTTGCATACACACTGTTTCTGTTCTCAATATTCTTTTTCCTAGAGTTACAATATATGCTCCTAGATTTCTTAAGAACTCAACTTCTTCTTGTTCTAGTCCACCTTCTGGTCCTACTACAATTGCAATTTTTATTTCTTCTGAATTTTTATTAATTTTTTTAAGCTCATCTTTTAATGAATTTTCCTTTTCTTCTTCATATGCTACCAATAAAATATCATAATCATTAAATATATTTTCAATATCTTTTAGATTCATTACTTCTTTTACATTTGGAATATAATCTCTTTTACATTGCTTAGCAGCTACTTCTGAAATTTTTTGCCATCTTTCTACTTTTTTTATTTTATCTTTATCTGTTAGTTTTACAACTGAACGTTTCATTTGAGTTGGAATAATTTCATATACGCCTAATTCTACAGATTTTTGTATAATCCATTCTATTTTATCAGATTTTGGCAGTCCTTGAAAAATACTAACTTTAATATTTGATTCTGTATTTTCTTCAAGTTCTTTTATTATTTCACATTCAACTTTGTCAGCTTGTAATTCACATATTTTACACAAATAGTTTGTTTGTAATTCTGGTACTCCTATTTCTAGCTTCTCATCTTTTTTCATTCTTAAAACATTTTTTATGTGATTTACATCTTGGCCAATAATAGTTATTATATTATCATCTATCTGGTTAGCCTTTACAAAAAATTTTTGCATTAAAATGCTCCTTTTATTCCATAATTCTTTTTATATTTGTTACTTTATTTGTTTTTTCATCTATATCAAATATAACACCATTTAAAATTGCACTACCTGTTGCAATTTTATATCTTTCTGGAAGTGTTGTCTCAAATCTTTTAATAGATGCTTCTACCTCCATACCAATTACTGAATGTTCAGGCCCTGTCATTCCAATGTCTGTAATATAACCTGTTCCTTTAGGTAAGATTTTTTCATCTGCTGTTTGTACATGTGTATGTGTTCCAAAGATTGCTGTTACTTTTCCATCTAAGTAATATCCCATAGCAATTTTTTCTGCTGTTGCCTCTGCATGGAAGTCTATAATTATTATATCTACTTCATTTTTTATTTTTTCTACTATTTTTTTGGCCACAATAAATGGGTTTTCAGATAAGACATTTATCTCAACTCTTCCGATCAAATTTATAACAGCTATTTTCTTTTTATTGCATTCATATATGTTATATCCTTTTCCTACAACTCCTTCTGGGTAGTTTGCAGGTCTTATAATTTGTGGATGATCAATAAAACTAAATATGTCTTTCTTTCCCCATGTATGATTTCCCATTGTTATTACATCTACTTTTTGCTCTAATATTTCTTGAAAATTCTTTTTAGTTAACCCCATTCCTTCTGCTGAGTTTTCTGCATTTACAATAACAAAATCTATATTTTCTTTTTGTCTTATTTGATCTAGTGATTGTTTTAACTTATTAATACCTACATTACCTACCAAATCTCCGACGGCTAAAATTTTCATTTATTTTCCCTCTTTCTTTTTACTATAATATAATACTATAAAATAGAATTTTTTTCAAGTGCTATATATTTAATTATATACCATATTTAGTTTAGATTCTCACTTAATCTCCTATTGAGTATGATATTCTTTTCTAACATTTAATTTTTATTTTTTATTTTTTATAAATTTAGTGTCAATTTTTTTAAATTCTCATATTATACAGTATACAAAGGATACAACAAAAGAGAAACATATTCGTTTTTTAGCGGAAAGGGGGTCTAGACTATGCCAGAAAATAGAGGATGCGGTGGATTTGGTTTCGGTGATGATTGTTGCTGGATTATAATCCTTATATTATTAATCTGCTGCTGTTGCGGTGGTAATAGAGGAGGATGTTGCTAATCCTTTCCAATGATTCATAACGCTAAAAAAGTTATAGGAATGAACTTTCCTATAACTTTTTTATTTTTTATTTAAATCTTTTTCCTTTTCTTTTTGGTTTATGATCATATTCTTCTGATTCTTCATCTATGTTTTCATCTTCATCTTCTTCATAATATTCTGTTTCTTCTTCTATATCTTGATTGTCATCTTCTTCGTAATCATCGTAATCATCGTATTCATCATCATAATCACCAACAGCTCTATTTTGCATATATTGTCTTACTTTAATAATTACGATTACTAATATTACAATTACTATAATTGCCACAATACAAACAATTGCAATTGTTCTTTTTTTATTTTGTTCTTCTTCTTGTTTTTGTCTTGCAACTTCTTCTTCATCAACTAAACTTTTATCTACAGTAATTTGATAAGTTGCAACATTTTCTCCATCTGGGTCTGAAACCATAATTGTAATTAAGTTTTCGCCTTCTTTTAAATCTTCGTTTCCTATAATATCAACTGTATAATATGGATCTGTAGTTGTTGTTTTTATATTTAATTCTGTTAGTTCACCAATATATACTGCTTTGTAATCATATACAGATGTTTTAAATTTTGGTTCTATTGATTTTAACCCTTCAATTTCTAAATTTGCTAAACCATTTCCGTCTACTATTCCAACTGTGCTTTCTGTTGCTCCATCTGTTTGTTCACCATCTGAATCTACACTTGTTCCTCTTATTATATTTAAAGTATATGTTTTTGTTGTTCCATCTTCTGCTGTTACTGTAATTGAAACTGTATTTAACCCTTCTCTTAATGATAAACTACCAGTACCAGAAATAGTTGCTTTTGAATTTTGTGCTGTAGCATATACTTCTACAGTTTCTGTTTCCTTAGGTACTGTTACATTATATGAAGTTGTATTTGCTTTAAACCCTGAAAAGTCATGTGGTCTTATTCCTAAATTACTTAAATTTGCATTATTAGATTTGCTATTTGTTGCTGCTGGAGCATTATTTTGTGTATTACCTGTTTGACTTCCTGTATTTCCCCCACCTGTAGAGTTTCCAGATGTATTTGTTTCTGGTGTAGTTTGTTCAGTTGGAGTTTGTGTTTCTGGATTTGCTGGAGTTGTATTAGATGTTTCATTTGTAGTTCCATCTGGATTTTCTGTATCTCCTTCAACAGCTTTGACAGCTGATAAATTCAATAATATACCAAGTGCTAGTATTGGAATTAATAATTTTGTGAATTTTTTCATCTACTTCATTCCCTTCTATCTTTAGTTTTTCGTTTTTTGCTTTATCTTTTTGTTAATTATATCATTAAGAAATTTTCTCGTCAATTATTATTACAAAAAAATTTTAAAATGGATTACGGCGGGAACAGAACGCTCCCGCCTAGTGATTTTTGCATATCCTTAATAATTTATTTAAGGAATTTATCTACTAATTTTTGTATTTCGGAAAGTTTGCTTCTCAGTTTATTTGATTTTGGCACATATTCAACTACTACAAAATCTGTGTCAGAATCCTTTACCTTTATGCAAACACTTCCTAAATCTTCCTCACCAGATATAGTTTTTAAATACACCCGATAGAGTAACTGAAAACCTAATCCTCTTCGAGAAACTCTGAACTTTTCGTCCTCGAATTCCCCAGGATATCTACGTCCCCACGGAACATCTTTTAATAAGTTATTCCGATTAGCAATTCTTCTTCTCACTTTGTAATCCTCCTTAATATAAAATTATGGTACTTAGATAATACACTATCTTATGTAAATTGTCAATAGATAACACATTAAAATATCAAATATTTGTATTTAATCTCAATGAATATTAAATTTTACCTTATAAAATTTGTTCTTATTATTTCTTCATTTTGTGGTAAAGAAACTCCATTTTCTTTTCCTACTTTAATACATTTTAAAAGCCATGCCATATTATTTGCAAGTGTCCTCATAGTTTGCATTCCTTCTTCATCTTTAAGCACTTCTTCTGGAGTGTTTCCATGAACCATATTCCAATATTGAGAAGTAACAATTGGCATACTGTTCATTGCAAAATATTTATTAATTTGGTCAAAAGTTGAAGTTGCTCCACCTCTTCTGCAGCTTACTACACCACATGCTGGTTTATTTTTAAATAAATTACTTCTTCCATAAAAACATCTATCCATAAATGATGTAAGCATTCCAGAGGCTGCAGCAAAATGCACTGGTGTTCCAAACACAAACCCATCTGTATCTGGTACTTTTTCTAAAAATTCATTTACTTTATCTTGCATAAAACATTTTCCTGTTTTTATACAGTTTCCACATCCTAAACAGCCTGATAGAGGTTTAGCTCCAACCCAAAAAATTTCTGTGTCTATTCCATTTTTTTGTAGTTGCATTTCTATTTCTTTTAATGCAGTATATGTACAACCTTTTTCCTTTGGACTTCCATTTACTAAAATAACTTTCATAAAAAATCATTTCCTTTCATTTTACTTATTATTTGTATTCTATTCAATTTATAATACTATTATAATCTTTTATATTTTAAAACACAAGAAATTTTACATTATTTTAAAAGAGATACATTTATAAAATGCATCTCTCTTATATAAGTTTCTTATATTTCCATTTGGCTTCCTAAAAATGTCGCAGCTGATTGAGCTACCTTTTTTTCAACCTCATTCATCTGGTTGTTTGGTTCTTTTGACATTAAGATAACAGTTCCTATTGTATCTCCATTAGAAATAATAGGATATACTACTTGTGCATTATTCTTTTTCTGTTGATTGTCATTTTTAGTGATTGGCATAGCAATATCGCTATTTTCTTTACTTGTGTAAACTTCTTTGTCTTCCATAAGTTGTTCTAACTCTTGGCTAACATCTTGTTCCAAATATTCTTTTTTAGAACCTCCTGATACAGCAATTATTGTATCTTTATCTGTTATGAATGCAATATGACCTGTTGTCTTTGATAATGTTTCTGCATATCCTGAAGCAAATTCTGATAACTCACCGATTGGAGAATATTTTTTTAATATTACTTGTCCTTCTCTATCTGTAAATATTTCTAGTGGGTCACCTTCTTTAATTCTAAGTGTTTTTCTAATTTCTTTTGGTATAACTACCCTACCTAAATCGTCTATTCTTCTTACAACACCTGTTGCTTTCATGTTTTTTCCTCCTATCTTTGCTAACTATTTACAAAGTAAATTGAAATTTAAATAAAATTTACTTCTAATTTTTTCTTATAATCTTATTATGTCAAATGAGGAAAAAATTATGCATTTTTTAAAAAATTTACTTAAATTATTTATTTAAAAGACATTCTATTCCTGGTAACTTTTTACCTTCTAAGAATTCTAGTGATGCTCCACCACCTGTTGAAATATGTGTCATTTTATCTTCTAATCCTGCTTTTTTAACTGCTGCTGCTGAATCTCCACCACCAATTATTGTTGTTGCATCTATTTCAGATAAAACTTTTGCAATTGCATTTGTTCCTACTGCAAATTGTGGGAATTCAAATAAACCAACTGGTCCATTCCATACTACAGTTTTTGCTTTTCTAATTTCTTCTGAGAACATTTTAATTGTTTCTTCTCCAATATCAAAACCTTCCCAATCGCTTGGAATTTCTGTCCATTTTACGTTTTTACTTTCGGTGTTTATATCAAATTCTTTACCAACTACTGTATCTACTGGTAACATTAATTTTACACCTTTTGTTTTTGCTTTTTCCATTAATTCTTTTGCCAAATCTAATTTATCTAATTCGCATAAAGAATTTCCAACTTCATATCCTTGAGCTTTGAAAAATGTGTATGCCATTCCTCCACCAATAATTAATGTATCTACTTTTTCAAGTAAGCTGTCAATTACTCCTATTTTATCAGAAACTTTTGCACCACCTAATATTGCAACAAATGGTCTTTCTGGATTATTTAAAGCTCCACCTAAAAATTGTAATTCTTTTTCAATTAAAAATCCTGATACTGCTGGTAAAAATTCTGCAACACCTGCTGTTGAACTATGCGCTCTATGTGCTGCTCCAAAAGCATCATTAACATATATTTCTGCAAGGCTTGCTAGTTCTTTACTAAATTCTCGATCATTATCTGTTTCTTCTCTATGAAATCTTACATTTTCTAATAACATTACTTGACCTGGTTGTAAATTTTTTGCTTTTGATTTTGCATCTTCTCCTATTACATCTTCTGCCATAATTACATCTTTACCTAATAAATTAGATAATTCTTTTGCAACTGGTTTTAATGAGAATTCTGGTTTAAATTCTCCTTTTGGTCTTCCTAAATGAGAACATAGAATTACTGCACAATTATTTTCTAATAAATATTTAATTGTTGGAAGTGCAGCAACAATTCTTGTATTATCAGTAATATTTTTGTTTTCATCCATTGGGACATTAAAGTCACATCTAACTAATACTTTCTTTCCTTTTAAATCTACATCTTTTACAGTTTTTTTGTTCATTTTTAATACCTAACCTTTCGTGAGATAATAATCTTGGTAAAATTTTTTGTTTTATCTATAATTATCTCTTAAATTTTTTTACTTTCTTATTGTATACCAAAAGTTGTAATTTATCAATGATTATTTATAATTTTTAATGTTTTAAATTTTATTATTAGATAAATTATTGAAAAACAGCAACCATAAATAACTAAGTATAAATGCTATTCAATTTCAGGTATACCCACTTTATATTCTATATCTTCCATATGTGGAAACATCTCTTTTACTCTTTTTAAAGTAAGTACTAACATTTTGGGTTGTGGATTTTTCTTACTTTCAGATATTAATTTTTGTGTATAACAATTTTCTGCAGTCTTGAATAATACATATCTATTTCCTACATAAGTATAATAGATTTGATAGCCTTGTTTTAAATCTAACCACATCTTTTCAAAAGTATAATTTTCCATTTTGGATATCATTCCTCTCTTAAATTAGAATTTATAAAGAATTGATTTTGTGCAAAAAACTGCAACTATTTTTCAATAAGTTCTTGAAATTCTTCTTCAGAAATAATTTTAATACCTAATGCTTGAGCTTTTGTGAGTTTACTTCCTGCTTCTTCACCTGCTAATACATAATCAGTTTTTTTAGATACTGTTCCAGAGACTTTTCCACCAAATTTTTCAATTATGTCTGAGGCTTCACTTCTAGTATAATTTTCTAAACTTCCAGTTAAAACAAAAGTCTTACCTTCAAATCTATTATCTTCACTTTCTTCTTTTAGACTTTCAGTATTTACTCCTGCTTTTTTTAGTTTTTCTATTAGGTCATTTGTTTGATCTTGCATAAAAAATTCATTAATACTTTTTGCAACAATTGGACCAATGTCATCTATCATGCTTAGTTCTTCTATACTCGCTTTTTTTAAATTATCAATAGTTTTATATTTTCTTGAAAGTAATTTTGATGCTTTTACTCCTACATGTCTTATTCCAAGTGCTGCAATAAGTCTATATAAATCGTTTTGCTTGCTTTGGTTTATACTATCGATTAAATTTTGTGCAAATTTTTGACCATTTTTCTTTAAAGATGCAATGTCCTCAAAACTTAATGTATATATATCTGCTATATTTTTTATCAGATTTTTCTCTAATAATTGATTAATTATATTTTCGCCAAGGCCATCTATATCCATTGCTTCTCTTGATACAAAATGCACTAAATTTCTAAATAATTTTGCAGGGCATTCTATCCCTGTACATCTAATAGCTGCTTCTCCTTCTTCTCTTACCGCTTCTGCTCCACATACCGGACATATCTTTGGCATTTCAAAAGGTTTTTCTTTGCCTGTTCTTTTTTCTTTTTTTACTTCTACAATTTCTGGAATTACATCTCCAGCTTTTTGAATAACTACTGTATCACCTATTCGTAAATCTTTTTCTTTAATAAAATCTTCATTATGAAGTGTAGTTTTAGATATTGTGGATCCTGCAACTTTAACTGGCTCTAAAATAGCCATTGGAGTAATTACACCAGTTCTACCAACATTACAAATAATATCTTTTAAAATTGTTTCTTTTTTCTCTGGTGGATATTTATATGCAATTGCCCATCTTGGAGTTTTAGATGTTGTTCCAAGTATCTTTCTAAATTCTAGATCATCTATTTTAACAACAGCTCCATCTATTCCAAAGCTTAAGTTCTCTCTCATCTCGCCAATATCCTCAATTGCTTTTTTTACTTCATCTATATTATTACAATAAATTCTTACTGGATTTACATTAAATCCTTGTTCTTCTAAATATTTTAGTTCTTCATAATGTGAATTAAAATCTTTACCTTCTATTTTTTGTACATTAAAAATATAAATATCAAGTGGTCTTGTTTTTGTTATATTGCTATCTAATTGTCTTAGAGAACCTGCTGCAGCATTTCTTGCATTAGCAAATAATGTTTCTTCATTTTCTTCTCTTTCTTGATTCATTTTTTCAAAATCATCTTTGCTAATAAATACTTCTCCTCGAACAGTAATATCTATTTTATCTTTTATTTCCATCGGAATAGTTTTTACGGTTTTTAAATTTCCGGTTACATCTTCTCCAACTAGTCCATTTCCTCTTGTTGCACCTCTTACAAATTTACCATTCTTATATTCCAAACTTGCAGAAAGTCCATCTATTTTGGTTTCTACAACATATTTTACTTCTTTTATATCACTTTCTTCTGCTTTTTGTTTCATTCTTTCATCAAAATCATCTACTTCCTCAAAACTAAAAACATCTTGAAGACTTTGAAGAGGTACTTCATGTGTTACTTTTGTAAATCCTTCTTTAACAGTTCCTCCTACTTTTTGAGTTAAAGAATCTTCTGATAGAAACTCTGGAAATTCTCTTTCTAGATTTCTTAATTCTACCATCAACATATCATATTCAAAGTCAGATATCTCTGGATTATCTTCATCATAATATCTTTTCGCGTGATATTCTACTTGTTTTCTTAATTCTTCTATCCTTTTTTTTGCTTGTGCTTTTTGCATAATATTTCTCCTATTTTTTATTTACTTTACTTATTATATACAATTTATATTAAAAAATAAAGAGTTTTACAAAAATAATTAAAAAAAGCAGGCACTTTAATAAGTGCCTGTGTATCTTTAATTTTATCTAGTCTGCTCTTGCAAATATAATTGTTCTCATTTGAGCATCATCTGTACATGTTGATAATGTTAATTCTGGTTTTCCCTCTGTATCTCTTTGATAAAATGTTGTATCTTCTGGTGTTGCTTCAAATTTATTATATATAGTATATTGTACTCTATTTCCATCATTATCTGTTACATATATTTTATCACCATTATTTAATTTTTTTACATTTGAGAAGAATCTACCATTTCTATAATTATGTCCTATAACTACAGTATTTCCTTCTTGATTAAGTCCTGCGCCATATAAATAAACAACTGATGTATCTAATGATGTTGTTGTTACTTTATCTAAAACTGGATAAGCAAAATTAATAGCTGGAATTTCCATAGTTCCTAGTACTCCAAAACCTTTATATTCTTTTCTTTTACTAGATGATCCTGTTTTATCAACTTCTTCTATTTGTCCAAAAATATCATTGCTTGATTCACCATTTCCATCTTCATCATCTGGATTATCTTCGTTTACTTCTCCTTTAAAATTTTCAACAAAACTAGAGGCTTCTTCATCACCACGAACCTTTTGGAAATATTCAAATCCTAAATATCCAAGTAATCCTAAAATGGCTAAAACAACTATAACCAATATAACGGTTAATACTTTACTATATTTACTTTCAAACATATTAATATACCTCCATCATATCTATTATAACATATTTTCTTTAAGATGTACATATAATTACACAATTTTTTCTCCTAAAGTTTTTCCCGCAAGTAGATGAAAATGTAAGTGCATTACTTCTTGTCCACCATCTTTACCACAATTTACAATTACTCTATATCCCTTTTCTTTTACTCCTTGTTCTTCTGCTATTTTGTTGATTACAGAATATATTTTACCAATAAGAGCTTCATCTTCTTTTTCAATATGTGCTAAAGATGTAATATGTTTTTTAGGTATTACTAATATATGAATTGGTGCTGCTGGATTTATATCATGAAAAGCAAGTATTTCTTCATCTTCATATACCTTATTTGATGGAATTTCTCCTTTAATTATTTTACAAAATAAACAATCTTCCATATAAATTCTTTCCTTTCATTTGTTGAATTTTATAGATATTTTCCTAATTAGACATAAGCACTGCTTTTATTCTTCTGATTCCTGATGAACTTGATTCTTCTTTTTTTATTTTAAATGTTCCCATATCACCTGTATGTGTTACATGAGGTCCTCCACATATTTCTTTACTAAAGTCTCCTATTGTATATACTTTAACTTTATCACCATATTTGTCTGTAAATAGTCCAATTGCACCAGATTTTTTAGCATCATCATAACTCATTTCTTCACATGTGACAGTTAAATCTCTTTTTATTTGCTCATTTACTAGATCTTCAACTTCCTGTATTTCTTCTTTAGTCATTTTTTGTGGATGTGTAAAGTCAAATCTTAGTCTTTCAGTTGTAATATTTGAGCCACTTTGTTTTACATGATCTCCTAGAACTTGTCTTAACGCTTGATGTAAAAGATGTGTTGCTGTATGGTATGCAATTGTTTGCTCATTTTGTTCTGCTAATCCTCCTTTGAATTTTTGACTAGCACCTTGTCTTGATTTTTCTTGATGCTCTTTAAATCTTTTATCAAAATCTTCTTGGTCTATTTTATAGCCGTGTTCCTCAGCAAGTTCTTTTGTTACTTCTGGTGGGAATCCATAAGTATCATACAAACGGAATACTACTTCTCCTGGAACAATATTTGTTTTCTCATTTTTTAATTTTTTAATTTCTTTTTCAAATTCTCTTTCTCCATGTGCAAGAGTTTTAACAAATTTATCTTTTTCTTCTATTAAAACAGATTTAATCTGTTCTTTTTTATCTACTAATTCTGGATACATTTCTTTTAAATTTTCCACATTTAATTCTATTAGTGTTGAAAGTTCATCTAGATTTATTTGTAATTTATTCATATGTCTTATCATTCTTCTAATTAATCTTCTTAGAATATAGCCTCTATCAACATTACTTGGTCTTCCTCCGTCTACTATTATCATCATACTAGAACGTAAATGTTCTGCAACTATTCTTCTGCTTTCTATTAAATCAACTTTTTGTAATTCTTCTAATTTTTTCATAACAGGTGCAAATAACTCTGTATCAAATGGTGTTTCTTTTCCTTGTAATAGCATGGCCATTCTTTCTAAGCCTAAACCTGTATCTACATTCTTATTTTCTAGTTTGCGATATCCATTTTTGTCTTTGAAATATTCCATAAATACATTATTCCATATTTCTACATATTTACCACAGTCACATGATGGTTGACAGTCATCTGAACATGCAGGCTTTCCTGTATCATAAAACATTTCTGTATCTGGTCCACATGGTCCTTCTTCTCCTGCTATCCACCAGTTATCATCTTTTCCATAAAAATAGATTCTTTCTTCTGGTATTCCTGCTTTTTTCCATACTTCATAAGATTTAGTATCTCTTGGACAATCATCATCTCCTGCAAAGCATGTAACAGATAGCTTCTCCACAGGAATATTTAGTTCTTTAGTTAAAAAGTCAAAACTCCATTGAATAGATTCTTCTTTAAAATAATCTCCAAGTGACCAGTTGCCAAGCATCTCGAAAAATGTTAAATGGCGATTATCCCCTACTTCATCAATATCTACTGTTCTTACACATTTTTGATAGTCTGTTAGTCTTGTACCTTCTGGATGTTTTTCTCCAAGTAAATATGGCACAAGTGGTTGCATTCCAGCTGTCGTGAATAAAACTGATGGGTCATTTTCTGGGATTAATGATGCTGATGGAATTATTTTATGCCCTTTTCCTTCAAAAAATTTTAAATATTTATTTCTGATATCAATTGCTTTCATTTTTATCTTTCCTTTCTCTATGTTTACTATTATACTGTACTATAGCAAAAAAATCAAGGAATTTTCTATTAATATTCCTTGATTTTATATATTTTATTTACTTTCACTCAAGCATCTTTTTATTTCTTCATTTCTTTTTACTTTTTTAGTTGTTGTTTTAATTAATTCTTCATCTGTTAAAATCAT
>CANQEA010000003.1 GCA_947594095.1 uncultured Clostridia bacterium
GTATATAATGAAGAAGCAAGTGTTGGAAATAGACTAAACTTTTTATCAAAAGATAAATTCATAATGGCAATTGGAAGTATGCAAACAACAAAAGCAAAAAGTGAATTATCTGGAGATAGCATTTTAAATATTAGATTAAAAGATGGCAAATATCTAATTGCAATAAGTGACGGGATGGGTTCTGGAAGAGAAGCTAAAAATAGTAGTACAAAAGCAGTAAAAATGTTAGAAAATATGCTTCTTTCAGGATTTGATAAAGAAATATCAATAGATTTAATAAACTCAACATTAATGAACAAAAATGAAGAGTTATTTGCAACACTAGATATTGCAATTGTAGATTTATATGAAGGAAATATCGAATTTATTAAAAGCGGGGCTTGCCCAACATACCTAAAAAACAAGAAAAAGATTCAAATGATAAAATCAAATTCTTTACCAACTGGAATTGTTAATGAAATGTCTATACAATCATTTGATGCAGATATAGAATCAGGCGAAATTATGCTGATGTGTACAGATGGAATTTTAGACTCAAATGTAGAATATAAAAATAAAGAATTATGGATCAAATATATGCTAGAAGATATAGAAACAAATAATACTCAAAAAATTGCAGATATTATTTTAAATGAAGCGATTGACAATAATTATGGAGTTGCAAAAGATGATATGAGTGTTGTAGTATGTAAATTTGTTAGAGCATAATTTGTGCGAAAATAAGCAATATAAATATTAAAAAATGGAGGAATAATCATGAGTAGAGGTAAAAGGTATGAAGAACCAAAGTTGAATTTAAAGAAAGTATTTGCAGTAATTTTAGCAATAGCAGTAATAATTATGTTTGTCTTTATTATAAAAGGAATTTTAGATAAAGGAAATGAAGATGTAAAAATAACTAGTCAAACTTATTTTGTATCATTTAGTAGCAATAAATGGGGTGTTATAGATTCGACAGGTTCAGATGTTATTTCACCTTCATATCAAGAAATGATTATTATTCCAGATAACAAAAAAGATGTATTTTTATGTACCTATGATGTAGACTATAACACAGGGAATTATAAAACAAAAGCACTAAATAGTAAAAACCAAGAAATATTTACTAATTTTGAACAAATAGAAGCAATTAGTAATATGGACAATAATGAAAACTTATGGTATGAGCAAGACGTTCTAAAAGTTAAAAGCAATGGTAAATATGGAGTAATTGACCTAAATGGAAAAGAAATTTTACCTTGTGAATATGAAGAAATAGAAGCAATCCAAGGGATAGAAAATGCTCTTAAAGTAAAAAAAGATGGAAAATATGGATTAATTGATGATGATGGAAAAAAATTATTAGATGTTAAATATACAGATATAACAAACTTAGGAAAAGATAATCAAAAGGGATATATTGTTAAAAATGATCAAAACTTATACGGAATAGTAGATTATACAGGACAAGAAATATTACCAACACAATACCAAGAGGTAAAAAAAGTTTATGGAAATGACTATTATGTTGTTGTCAAAGATGGAAAACAAGTTGTAATAAAAAAAGATGGAACAGAAGTATTAAAAGATGGATTTGATGAAGTAAAAGCAATTTTAAAAAATGCATCAAACCCAGGAATTATCTATAAAAAAGATAATAAATATGGAGTCATGGACACAACAGGAAAAGTTTTGATAAATAATGAATTTGAAGATATAGTAGAAAGTGCAGAAGAAACATTTATCCTAAAGAAAGATGGAAAATATGGAATAATGAGCTTAGACCATACTCAAAGAAGAGGATATGATTATACAAACATTACATATAAAGAAAAAGCAGCATTGTATTTAGCAGAAGATGAAAACTTTAATACACATGTATTAGACCAGTCTTATACTGAAAAACAAGTAGGAATATTAGTTGATTTCGACGAAGAAAAAGGCTATTATGAAATGAGACAAGGGGATGAATATAAATACTATAATTTCAAATCTGAAGAAAAGAAAGTATCAGATATTCTAACTTCAAATAACTTATTTATAAGTAAAAAAGATGGAAAATATGGATTTGTAGATAAACAAGGAAATGTAGTTGTAGATTACCAATATGATGATGCAACAGAACAAAATTCTTGTGGTTATGCTGCTATTAAAAAAGACGGTAAATGGGGAGCAATTGATAACAAAGGAAGTGTAGTAGTAGAACCTACTTATACATTAGACGATTACTTATTAGTTGACTTTATAGGAAGTTGGCATCTAGGTAAAGATTTAAATATGAATTACTATAATAAAAATTAGTTGAAATGGAGTATTTAAATGGAACTAAAGACGAACTATCAATATACATATTTTATCTATCCTTTTGTAATAAAGGAAAATAGATATAGAAATTACATAACAAAAATGTTAAAAAACGATAATTGTAGTTTAAAGGTATTTGAAAAAGAAAAAGATTTATCGTTATATCAATACTTTTTGCCTAAGACTAGAGATCTATTATTCTCTAGTTTTAGCTTTATGGGAAATAAACTAAAGAAATTTAACGAATTACCATTAGAAACTAGAGTCGGAATACTTTGTAAATACCCATGTAACATCTTTGAATATAAAATAAAAAAAGATATTCAAGGAAAAGTTGAAGAAGAAAAAGGTATTTACTTTAATATTCCAAAAATTGAAATAATATGTTTTAGTTCAGGTATCTGCTTTTTATGTATCAAAACAACAGTAGAAGGAAATTTAGAATTTTCAAACATTTTAAACTTTAATTATAAATTTAGCACAATTAATCAAGAAGGAAGTAATTTAAATAGTATTGATAATATAAAAATACAAACAGATAATTTTGAAAGTACTGAAGAAATAAAAGAATTTATTAGAAGTATAACAGGCTCTAATATAGAAGCAGTAAAACTTGATTTAGATACTCAAAAATTTCTAACTTATACTTATGTATGTATAGACCAAAAAGAGTGGAATAATGAAAATTCTTTTGAAAGAATAGAGCATAATTTTAATAAACTTGTAAATGTATTGCCAGCAGATGACAGTAGAAGTTTAAAACAAGATGAAGTATCAACTTTCTCAAATTTGAAATATACAAAAGTAGGTATTACAAAATCAGGATTAGCATTATTTTCTTCGTCAACAGATATGACAAATTATACAATACTGCCTTCTAAATACGAGAATCAATATCTGTATACTTATATATTAAATCTTTATAAAAAAATATATTTAAAAAAATTAGAAGCAGAATTTAAAAAAGTACATGATTTAAGAAAAACAAGAAAAAAGTTTGTGGAATTTGTAAAAAAAATATGGATACAAGAAATTACAGAAGACAAAACAGGAACAATATTAAATTATAGATTACAAGAAGTTTTGGAACTTGATAAATTATATGCTCAAGTTAAGAGCAAATATGATGTCTTATATAAAGAAAAAAATATAGAAAGAAATGCAAAATATACTATTGTAATTGCAATTATATTAAGTGCTTCTTTAATTATTAATATTGTTAATTTCTTTTTAATAAGTAATAGGGGTTAATAGGATGTGATAAAATATGAAAATAGCTTGTGGAACTGATATTATTGAAATTGATAGAATTGAAAAAAGTATAAAACAAAGTGGAGAAAAGTTTTTAAATAGAGTATATACCGAAAAAGAAATACAATATTGTGAAAGCAAAAAAGAACAAAAATATCAACATTATGCAGCAAGATTTGCAGCGAAAGAAGCGGTTTTAAAAGCATTAACAGCTAAAATAAAAGACAAATATGAAATAGAATGGAAAGATATAGAAATAACAAATAATGAACAAGGAAGACCTAAAGTAACATTAAGCTCTAAACTACAAGAAAAAGTAGATATACAAGACATGGATATTAGTTTATCTCATTGTAAAGACTATGCAACTGCAAATGTAATGATGTTTTTTGAGACGTGGTCATAAAACATCATTTAAAAGAAAAGAGGAAAACTATGGAATTTTTTGATAATCATGCACATTTAGATGATGAAAAGTTTAATGAGGATAGAGAAGAATTAATAAAAAAAATATATGATGAAGGAATTACAAAAGTAATTTCAGCAGGGTATAGTTTAGAATCATCTATAGATGCAGTAAATTTAGCAAAAAAATATAACTTTATTTATGCAACTTGTGGAATTTCTCCAAATGATATTCCACAAACTGAAGAAGAATTGTGGAAAATGTTAGATGAAATAAGAAAAATAGTAAAAGAAAATAATAAAATTGTAGCAATAGGTGAAATAGGACTTGATTATTATTGGAATAAAGAAAATAAAGATTTACAAAAAAAGGCATTTATAAAGCAAATTGAACTCGCAAATGAATTAGAGCTACCAATAGTTATACACACAAGAGAAGCAAGTGTAGATACAATAGAAATATTAAAAGAAAATCCAGTAAATAAAAAAGGAGTATTTCATTGTTGCCCTTTGAATCAAGAATTAGTAAAACAAGGCTTAGATTTAGGCTTTTATATATCTTTAGCAGGGCCAGTAACATTTAAGAACTCAAAAAATGCAGATGAAGTAATAAAACTAATTCCAAATGACAGAATTTTAATTGAAACAGATAGTCCATATTTAGCGCCAGAGCCAGTTAGAGGAACTAGAAATACACCGATTAATGTAAAACATACAGCTCAAAAAATAGCAAATGTAAAAGGACTTTCCCTTGAAGAAATTGCAAAAATTACTTATGAAAATGCAAAAAAAATATATATGTTGTAATAGTCAAAACAAAAGTAATTAAATAAAAGACAAAATGTAAATAGTTGAGGTTTAAAATTTTGAAAGTTTTCTGCCTCAATGTTTTATTAATTAAAAAATAAATAACTATTGACAAAACATATAAAACATTATATTATTATGTTACCTTAAAATTACATTCTATTTTTATAGACTTTAAAATCACAATTTTATTTAACTATTTAAACTTTTTATTCTATATTTATATCTACGAACCACATCAAAAAAATTCAAAAAAGAAAGAAGGCGATAAAGCATTTATGAACGAAAAAAGTCAAAAATATCTTGACAGGTTAATGAAATTATATTACAATGTAAGTAACACTAATAATATGAAAAATAACAATAAATCTGACTATATTGTTAATTCAAATATTATGGACCTAATAACACTAAATATACGCAATAACATGATTTTAGCAGAACCATCTGCACCATATATATTAGGTGAGAATAGTCAAATAAATAATACACATGACAAAATATTTAGAACAATTTTATCAGATAAAGAAGAAGCAGCAAGATTTATAACAAAACGATTAAATCTAAAAGAAGCAATTTTAGCAAAAGACTTAGAAATGTATAATAGTAGTTTTATAACAAATGAATTTCAAAATCAAGAAGCAGATATTGTTTACAAAATCAAAGATAGCAATATTTTTATTCTTATAGAACACCAAACTAAAGTAGATAAAATGATGTCATTTAGAATATTAAGCTATCAAGTAGAAATTATAAGAAATAATATAGAATGGTCAAAAGTAAGAAAAGACGATTATAAAATACCAGTAGTAATACCAATATTACTTTATACAGGGAAACAAAAGTGGAATGCAAAAATGGAACTCTTAGAAATACAAGACAAATTAGAAGATATAGAAATGCAACCAGGAAGCTATAAGTTAGTAGATATTAATACATTTAATAAAGAGGAACTATTAGAAGATAATCTATTTACAAGTAAAATGATGTTACTAGAAAAAGCAAATTCAGAAGAAGAGGTATCAAATTACTTAGAAGAAGTAATACCAAAAATAGAAAATAAAGATAAAAAAGTAATGGTACAAATAATAGATGTAATTTTAAAGAAACAACTTGGGGAAGAAAAAGCACAAGAATTAATAAATAGATTAGTAGGAGGTGAAAAAAATATGTTAGCATGCTTAGAAATGATTGAAAAAGAAGAAAAAAGAAAAGCAAGACAAGCAAAACTAAATGAAAGGAAAGCCAAAAAAGAAGGTATGGAAATTGGTGAAAAACGAGGCGAAATACGTAAAACAACACAAATCGCACAAAAATTACTTTCTAAAAACTTTTCTATTACGGAAATTATAGATATAACAGGATTATCAAAAGAAGAAGTTAAAAAATTAATACAAGCGTAATATAAAAAGGTGATATGTAAAAATGAAGCGAACCTAAATTGTTAGACAAAAAGCTTAACAAGGAGGGTTCTTTTTCAGACAAAAACTAGATAAACAAAAAATTCGACAAAAGTCTACATAACACTTGAAAAATATATTAGGTTTATGTTATAATAGAAAATAACAAAATTCATTCTTTAATATGATTATGGAAAGGAATAAATATAAAAATGAATAAGTTTATTGGTAGATTTTATTTAGATAAAGAAAAAGACATAATTGTTAATTTATATAATAGTGACGAAGATGAACTAACATATATTTTAGAAACTCCAAACCACAATACAGGGAACTTAATTTCAAACTTAGCCAAAATATGTAATGTAGAAACTATAAAAAACGAGGAAGATAAAAAAATAATAACAGGAAAAATGTATCCATATATTAATGGAGATAATAACGAAGTATATATTTTTCGTTTAGGTGGAATTAAAATAGCAAACATATATCCAGATGGGGCAATTGAAATAAAAGCAAGTATTCCAGCAATTGCAAAAACATTAATGTCACAAACTAAAGACTATAATTTACCAATAGAAAAAACAATAGTTAAATCATATATACCAAAAAAATTAAAATTCCGTACAGATCTTCACACACATATGAATGCAAACTTATCTCCAGACGTACTAATTGCACTTGGTATTAAGTATCAAATAAGATATCCATTATATTATATTAAAAAATTAAACCTAAAAATGACACAAAAACAAGAAGCAAAAATTATGAAACAAAGACTAGAAGTTTCAAAGCAATATAAAGACTCTACTTTAACTGGTAAATACCTAGCAAGAAAAATTGATGATAATACATTTATAAATTTTGCAGATTTTATTTTAAATAATTTAGAAAATGCAAGTTATAACTTATCAAAAATCAGAACAAGTCTTGCCATTTTAAAAGATGGTCAAGCAGTATTTACAAACCTTGAGAAAGTATATTTGTATCGCTATGTATTTGCAAAAGGTGTGGAAAGTGACGAAAAAATAACTTTAGATGATGAAAAAATAAATTTAATTCCAGAATTAGATATAAAAAATTTTGTAAAACAAATGCTAGAAGATACTAAAAATGAATATAAATCAAATACATTAAGACAAGATAAACTACTTTGGATTGCAAGAGAATATCAAAAACAGGGAATTAAATATGTAGAAATTACAAACACAGACCTAGCAAAAACAGGGCTTCCAGCTGTAGAATTTCTAGAAGAATTACATAGTATTATGCCAAAAATAGAAAAAGAAACAGGAACTCAAATTAGATTTCTAGTTGGAATTAGAAGAATTCCTTTAACAATTATTAAAGACCAGAAAACAAGCGAAAATTACTTGCAAGAAAATATAAATGTATTAAGGGCTGTATCTAAAAGCCCATATGTTGTAGGATCTGACTTTATAGGAGAAGAAATAAATGATATTACAGAATTAAAACCGGTCATAAATGAAATTGTAAAATATGTAGAAGAAGAGGACGAAGGCTATACTATTAGAATTCATGCAGGTGAAAATGATAGTCTAAGAGATAATGTTATTAAATCTGTAAGATGTGTAAAAGAATGCGTAACAAACAAAAACAAAATGCCAAATATACGTATTGGTCATGGACTTTATACTGCAAACTTATTATCTGAAAAAGGTCAAGAGTTAGTAAAAGAATTAAAAGAAACAAATACAGTTCTAGAATTTCAAATTACATCTAATGTAAGACTAAACAATTTAAATGCACTTGAAAGACATCCTTTAAAACAATATTTACAAGCAGGAGTAAGATGTGTACAAGGTACAGATGGATGTGGAATTTATGGAATTGATACAATAGATGAACAACTAGCCTTATATAATTTATTAGGAATTTCTAATGAAGAATTTGAGCAAATGAGAAAAGTAGAAGATGAAATAATAGAAAATCGCAATAAATATTTTAGAGAAAAATCAAGAGTATTTGAGAAACTACTAGAAAATAAAACTTTAAGAGAATTAATTCTTGAATTAGAAGAAAAATATATTAAAGATACCCAAAACTCAATAATTAAAATGAGAATAAATAACAAAGTAGAAACAGAAAAAGAATTAAAACAAAAAATAAAATCTTTACCAGAAAACAAAGTGCCAATTATAATTGCAGGAGGAAGTTTTAACTCAATTGGAAGAAACACAAAACTTACAAGTGCTGGAAAAAAGGTTTTAGAAAATTTAGTAAAGAAAGTAAATTCAGAAAAGGCATATTTTGTTATTGGTCACAAAATGCAAGGATATGAAAAAGCACTTATTGATATTGCAAAAGACTTAAATAAAGATATTGAAATAGATGCGATTGTTCCTAAAGAAGTAAACGTAGAAGAGAAAAATAATCTTTTAAATGACGAAATAGATGGAATACGTGTTTCAACAGAAGCAGAAGAATTTGGAATATACAAAAGTTTTAATTATGAAATTTTTGAAAGAAGAAATTCTGTTGTTTTAGCATTTGATGGGAACTCACCTGTTTCTAATTTAATACAAGAAGCAAAAAATGGTAAAGGAAAAGCAAAAATATATGTAAATGAAGATAACCTTGCACTTAAAGAAAAAGCAAAATCCTTACAAGGATATGTTACACCATTTAATGAAAACCAAGATATAGTAAGCAAAATTTTACAAGATAATCCGGAAATTCAGTAAAATTACTTCCAATTTCATAAAAATTGTTGTATAATATACACATCAAATTAAACAGGAGAATATTAATGAACACCATATTAGGAGAATTAGGAAAACTCTCAAAATTTGTAGAGCTTACAAAAGATATAGAAAATAAAAAAAGTCCGATAGAAATATCGGGCTTAACTGACGTGGGAGAAGTGCAAGTATTAACAAGTTTGCACGAATTTAATAAACAACCAATATGTATACTTACATATAATGAGATTCAAGCAAAAAAACTATATGAAAACATACTAAACTTCACAGATAAAGTTGTACTTTTTCCTAAAAAAGAAATTGTAACATATGACTATGTCGCAGAAAGTAAAGACATTCCATATGAAAGAATAGAGGCTTTAAACAAAATAGTACAAAATAAAAATTTAATTGTAGTTGCAACAGTAGAAAGTATAATGCAAAAGCTTCCAAGTAAAGACACTTTATATAAAAATACCATGAACTTTAAAGTTGGTAATACCTATAACTTAGAAGATGTTAAGAAAAAACTAATTAATCTTGGATATGTAAGATGTGACCTAATAGAAGGAAGAGGACAATTTAGTGTAAGAGGTGGAATAGTAGATATTTCTCTTACACAAGAAATGGGTGTACGTATAGAGTTTTGGGGAGATGAAGTAGATTCAATTAGAAACTTTGTAATAACAACACAAAGGTCAACATCAAATATAGATAAAATAAGCATATATCCTGCAAATGAATATCTGTTAGTTCGTCCTTTAGATAAAATATGTAAAGATATAGAAAGGTTAGAAGTTAGTGAAAAACAAGAAGAAATTTTATTAGAAGATATAGAACAAATAAAAACAGGAAATTATATTAGTAAAATTGATAAATATTTTGATATATTTTATGAAGAACAAGAAACACTTTTAGATTATTTACAAGATAGATATTTTATTGCAGTCGATGAGTGGAACAAAATAGTAAAAAGAGTAGAAAATATAAATATTGATAATAATAATTTAAAACTTGCGCTATTAGACAAAGAAAAAATAGTACCACAAGCAATTTTAGGTTTACTTACAGAAGATGAATTTCAAGAAAATTTAGAAAAAAAACAAACAGTATTTATAGAGAAACAAGACAATAAATTAGAAAACACGCAAATAAAATATCATTTTAATTATAGAGAAATCAATTATTTTAAAAGTGATGTTCAAACATTATTTGCAGATATAGGAAATTTTCTTGGTCAAAAAAAATCTATCTATATGTTAGTAGGAAATAAAGAGAAAACAAAAAAACTACAAAAAATGTTGGAACAACAAGAGATTTCTTGTAAAATTGAAGAAAAATTAAATCAAACAATTATAGCCAAAAGTACAGAAAATATAGTTACAATTAGCATCGGAAAATTAAGCTCTGGATATGAATGTTTTGATTTAAATCAAGTTGTTATTTCAACAGATGATATAATAGATGGAGAAAAGAAAAAAAGGTCAGCAGTTCATAGTGCTTTTCAAGAAGCGGAAAAAGTAGTTTTTGCAGACTTAAAAGTTGGAGATTATGTAGTGCATAGAACTTATGGAATAGGAATTTACATTGGTGTAAATACTATTAAAGCAGACAATACCATAAAAGATTATATTAAAATAAAATATGAAAATGATGATATTTTATATGTGCCAACAAATCAAATGGATGCAATAAGAAAATATGTTGGAGGAGATGTTATTAAACCTCCAATTAACAGATTGGGAAGTAAAGATTGGCAAAAAACTAAAACAAAAGTTAAAAATAATCTAAGAGCAGTAGCAGAAGACTTAATAGAATTATATGCTAAAAGAGAAAAATCTCAAGGGCATAGCTTTAGTAAAGATACTCCATGGCAAAAAGAATTTGAAGAAAGATTCCCATATCAAGAAACAGATGACCAATTAAGATGTATTGAAGAAGTAAAAAAAGATATGGAATCTCCTAGACCAATGGACAGACTTCTTTGTGGAGATGTTGGATATGGTAAAACAGAAGTAGCTCTAAGAGCAGCATTTAAGGCAGTAATGGACCAAAAGCAAGTTGCCTATTTAGCTCCAACTACAGTACTTGCACAGCAACAATACGAAGAATTTAAAGAAAGAATGAAGGATTTCCCAATTGAAGTTGCAATTTTAAACAGATTTAAAAGTGCAAAATATCAAAAAGAAGTAATTAGAAAACTGAAACTTGGAGAAATAGATATAGTAATTGGAACTCACAAAATTCTTGGAAAAGAAGTAGGATTTAAAGACTTAGGACTTTTAATTATTGACGAAGAGCATAGATTTGGAGTAAAAGCAAAAGAAAAAATTAAACAATATAAAACAAATGTAGATGTATTAACAATGACAGCAACTCCAATTCCAAGAACTATGCATATGTCAATTGTAGGTGTAAGAGATATGTCTGTAATATATGAGCCACCACATAACAGAAAACCAGTTCAAACTTATGTATTAGAATATGATGTAGAAGTTATAAGAGAAGCTATAACCAGAGAATTAGAAAGAAATGGGCAAGTTTTTTATTTATATAATAATGTAGAAGGAATTGAAAGAAAAGCAGACGAAATATCAAGATTAGTTCCAGAAGCGAATGTTTCATTTGCACATGGCCAAATGTCAGGAACACAAATTGAAGAAAAAATGAAGGAATTTGTTGAAGGAAATACCAATGTTTTAGTATGTACAACAATTCTAGAATCAGGAATAGACATACCAAATGCAAATACAATTATTGTTGAAAATGCTGATAGAATGGGTCTAGCACAATTATACCAAATTAGAGGAAGAGTAGGTAGGGCAGAAAGACAAGCATATTGTTATGTAACATATAAAAGAGATAAACTTTTATCAGAAGTTGCAGATAAAAGACTAAAAGCAATTAAAGAATTCACAGAGTTTGGCTCTGGATTTAAAATTGCAATGAGAGATTTAGAAATTCGTGGTGCAGGAAGTCTTCTTCGGAGAAATACAATCAGGACACTTAGAGCAAGTAGGATATGATACATACTGTCATTTACTAGATGAAGTTGTTAAAGAAATGAAGGGTATAGAAGTAAAAGAAGAAATAGATATACAAATAGATTTAGATGTAACAAGTTATATTCCAGAAGAATATATATCTGACTCAAATCAAAAAATTGAAGTATATCAAAACATTGCATTGTGTAAAAATGAAGAAGATATTTCAAATGTTATAGATGAACTAATAGACCGTTTTGGAAATATGCCAAAAGAATTAGAAAACTTGCTTGATATTGCTAGAATAAAATATTTAGCCAAAGAAAAATATATAACTAAAATTGCAAGTAAAAGGGCAGCGGTTGTATTTACATTTGAGGGTGATAAATTTGATATAGATATATCTAAGTTATTACAAAAATACGGAAATAGAATTAAGTTCTCACCAGGAATAAAACCAAGTGTAACTTTAGAAATTGGCTCAAAAGATGAAAGAAAAATATTAAATGAAGTAACAGAATTTTTGAAATGATGTTTTTTGGGACGGGGTCAAAAAACATCATAATTTGCAAAATTAAAGAAAATGTGGTATCATTTACATAATGGCAAAAGCCATGTTGAAACCGATAAAAATATTATCATAAGGAGGGTAAGACTCATGAAAGATCGGTATGACAAAATTGTGCTTGAGGCTGAAAAAGGAATAAACTTTAAAGTCTCAGAGGGAACAAATGGGAAGTTAGTTATCAGAGCTACAAACATTGACAGAGTGGAAGACCGCAATAAAAACTATGTGAATACGCCGATACCGGAGGGATACAAGCATGTTGGTGGAGAATGGGATAGCGGATATGTGATTGAAAGAAGTTCTGATGGAAGTCAGTTCGTCTGGGTCCCTGTTGGGAGTCTGGATTCTAATGGAACACTTGATGGTGAACATTTTTCGGAAAAATTCGGAAGACGGAATTACATGAATAATGAATTTTCGGACATCTCCTACCATGAAACCTTAGAAGACGAATTGCTTGAACAACTTGAAAGTGTAAAAAATATGGAGGGTTTTATATTTCTCGTTATAACATTTCCAAGAGTTCAGAAGGAAAACCCCAGTCAGTAAAAGGCGTTATGCCATGGGTAACCAGCAATTTTGAAGATACCAAGAAAATTGCATCTACTATCGAAGATAATGAAATACTCAAAAGTCATTTGACTTTTGGTGCTGAATATGATTCGATACTTGAGTGGTTTATCGAATCGGGAGCTAAAACTTTTGATGAAATTGTAGATGATTCTACAGAATGGGGTAACTTTTGGAATACGGAGAATTCTCCAAGAGCAGTAGTTGAAACAGGAAGTCGTAAAGAATGGTGTACCAATAACATTTGTGATTTTGCAGGTAATAAAGACGAATGGACGCAAGAACAGTTCGGCAGTTTGCGTCGTGTTATCCGTGGTGGTGATTACTGCAATAGTGGGAATGTTATTCCTGTTGCCTATCGCTATTCCAATGACCTTAATAGTGACAATTACGTTCATGACGGCCATGGTTTCCGTGCCGCTCTTTGTATCAAATAACAAAGTAAAATTTCAATTTGTTCCTAAGCACAAGAAGAAAGAGAGAATTTTCAATTTTTGAAGTCTCTCTTTCTTTTTAATTTTCTTCTAACACTTACAGTATAAAATTCTAAAATTAGGTCAAAATATAAAAAAGAGAAAATCGTTGAAAGATTATTTAGAAATTATTGTTTAAAGAAAATTAAAGAAAAATAATGGTATTTAATGAGATAATATGATATAATGAAAGCCAAGAGTATCAATATTATCTCATTATTTTTAGATAGTACAAGAAAGAGATAAAGTTTAGGTTATAAAAATTTACTAAAGCGAAAAACATATAAAACTGAAAAAGTTATTTCTCTTTTGTGAAATAACTTGACAAAAATGATGTTTTTTGGCCCCATCCCAAAAAACATCAAAAGAGAAAGGAAAGTAAAAATGCAAGTAATTTCAAGTAAAGACAATGAATTGGTAAAACATATTAAAAAGTTAAAAGATAAAAAGTATCGTGATATTAACAATCAGTATATGGTTGAAGGTGTCAAAATGGTAAAAGAAGCAATAGAAGAAAATCAAGATATAGTACAAATTGTTATTTGCGAAGATTGTGAAAATGCAGAAGTTTTACCAAAAGATTTGATGTATGAAGTTGCAAAATATGAATGTATATATGTCACAAAAAAGATATTTGAACAAATTACGGGAGTCGTAACTCCTCAAGGAATAATTGCTGTAATTAAAAAACAAAATAATAAAGAAATCGATTACAAACAAGATATTATTGTTGCTTTAGATGATATACAAGACCCAGGAAATTTAGGCACTATTTTAAGAACAGTAGATAGCTTGCGGTTTAAATCAAATTTTATTATCTAAAGGATGTGCTGACCCATATAATCCAAAAGTAGTTCGCTCTACTATGGGTGCTATTTTTAGAGTTAATATAATAGAATGTGAAGATTTAAAACATATGCTTCAAGAAACAAAAAAACACAAGTTTAAGTTAATGGTTACATCACTTCAAACTGACAATTCAATCTATGATGTAGATTATAATAAAAAAGTAATTATTATAGGAAATGAAGCAAATGGAGTTGAAAAAGAGTTACAAGATATTGCAGATGAAAAGGTAAAAATTCCTATGCTTGGAAAAACTGAAAGTCTAAATGCATCTGTTGCAACTGGCGTTATATTATATGAATATGTAAGAAGAAAACTAAAATAAATTAAAAAGAGGAAAGAAAAATGAAATTAAACATTGTAATGGTAGAACCAGAAATACCACAAAATACAGGAAATATTGCAAGAACATGTGCATCAATTGGAGCAAAATTACATTTGGTGCATCCATTAGGATTTTCAATATCAGAGAAAGCTGTAAAAAGAGCAGGGCTAGATTATTGGGATAAACTAGAAATTGAAGAACATATATCTTTTAAAGAGTTTTTAAATAAATATAATCCAGAAACCCACAATATGTTTTTTGCTACTACAAAAGGAAAGCATGTATATACAGAACCTCCTTACGAAGAAATGGATGATATATTTCTTTTATTTGGAAAAGAAACAAAAGGTTTGCCAGAAGATATATTATTAAAATATATAGATAAAACTATTAGAATACCAATGAGACATACATTAAGGTCTTTGAATTTATCTAATAGTGTAGCAATTGTAGCATATGAAGTATTAAGACATAAAAATTTTAGTGGATTAGAAGAAATAAGTAGTTATTTTGATTAAACATTTTAAAGGTAAATAAAATATTATATAATATTTTAAGTGTATTTTATTTATGATAAAATAATAAAAAAGGGAGTGATTACATGAGCGAAAAAATATATACCATAGAAGAAATAAAAGCAATATTAGATGAAATATTAAAAAATGAACCTGTTTATAAAGTTATTCTATTTGGCTCTTATGCAAAACAGGAAGCAACTAAACAAAGCGATATAGATTTAATTATTGATACAAGGTCTAAACTAAAAGGGTTTTCTTTACTAAAATTAATATGTCAAATTCAAGAAAAACTTCAGAAAAATATAGATGGATTTGAAAAATATGAAATAGAAAGTAATTCTCCAATAGATAAAGAAATAAAAGAAACAGGAGTTGTGGTATATGAAAAATAAAAAATGTTTATTTAAAATTACAAAGGGAGCAAAGTAATTTTATGAATGAAATTTTAAAAGAAACTAAATACATAATGAACAAATATAATATCAGAGCAAACAAATCATTAGGGCAAAACTTTTTAATTAATGAAGAAGTAGTTAAAAACATAGTAGAAAGTAGTTCTATTTGCAATGAAGATTTAGTAATTGAGATAGGTCCAGGGCTTGGAACTTTAACTAAAGAATTATTAGAAAAAGCAGGGAAAGTAATAGCAGTTGAACTAGATAAAAAAATGGTTAATATTTTAGAAGATAGATTTAAAATGTATGATAATATAGAAATTATTCAAGAAGACATTTTAAAGGTTGATTTACAAGAAATAATTAAAAGAGAAAAGCAAAATGGAAAAATAAAATATGCAAAAATAGTTGCAAACCTACCATATTATATTACAACTCCTATAATAATGAAACTCTTAGAAGATGAACTTGATTTAGAAAGTATAACTGTTATGATACAAAAAGAAGTAGCTGATAGGCTAATTGCAACACCTGGAGATAAAATGTCTGGAGCAATAACTTATAGTGTCTATTATTATGCTACATCAAAAGCAATTATGGAAGTTCCAAAAGAATCATTTATTCCTGAGCCAGAAGTAACATCAAAAGTAATAAGATTAGATATAAGAAAAAAGCCAGAAATAGAAGTGAAAAATAAAGAATTTATGTTTAAAATTATTAAACTTGCATTTACTCAACGTAGAAAAACCTTACTAAATGCACTTAAAAATAATAGTATTTTAAGTAGCAAAGAGCAAGGAATAGAAATTTTTACAAAATTAGGGTTATCAGAAAATGTAAGAGCAGAGAACTTAAGTCTAGAACAGTTTGCAAAATTATCTGAATATATTGAATCTAAAATAGAGAATTGATAAAATGTAAAAAAGGGAGTATTAAATATGGAAGAGTTAGAAAAAGAAATCAAACAATTTAATGAAGAAAGATATTGGGATCAATTTCATTCTGAAGAAAACTTAGCGAAGTCAATTGCAATAGAAGCAGGAGAACTATTAGAGTGTTTTCAATGGAATAATAATTATGACAAACAAGAGGTATGTGAAGAACTTGCAGATGTATTCATATATTGTATACAATTAGCAATGAAATTAGATGTGAAACCAGAAACTATTATTTTACAGAAACTAGAAAAAAATAAAAAGAAATACCCAGTAGAAAAAGCTAAAGGAGTTAGTACAAAGTATAATAAGCTTTAGAAATGAGGAAAATTAGATATGATAATATATGAAGCAAATAAAAAAGCATTTTTAGAAGATGTATATTATGATAGAGTAGAAAAGAAAATAAAGGAAAAAGTTAAATCATCTTATTCTGAAATCTCAAGTTGGTTAATAACAGCAAGTTATATGGAAAGAATTTTAAGAGATGAAATATTTCCAGATGATATATCAATAGCTATGGAGTTTACTCTTCATAAATCACGTTCAAGAGTTGATTTTATTGTTGCTGGATCAAATACACAAAATGTTCCAATATTAATTATTATTGAATTTAAATTATGGTCAAAAGTAAGTGTTCTTACAGATCGTGATGATATGGTTAGAACAGAAAATGGAAATATTGTTACACATCCGTTATACCAAGCTTATTCATATGCTAAAAATATGAAAAATCTTTATAGTGCTATAGAAGAAAATAAAATTATTCTAAAATATTGTGCTTGTTTACCATGTTACGAAAAAACTGCTGACGATGCTATAACAAATAAACACTATAAACACCTTTTAGATGAGGCACCAATTTTCTTAAGAGGAGAAAGTGATAATTTAAAACAATATATATATGAAAATATAAAATATGGAGATGATAAACAGATAATACATATCATAGAAAATGGAGGAATTACTCCATATAAACAATTACAAGATAATATTTTACAAATCATTAGGGGAAAAGAAATTTTCACTATGATGGATTATCAAAAAAATGTATTTGAAAGAGCAATAAGCTTGGCTAGAGCATCAAAAAAAGATGGTAAAAAAAGGGTATATATTGTTAATGGAGGACCAGGTACAGGAAAGTCAGTAATTGCTATTAATTTGCTAGCAAAACTCTCAAAAATACATAAAATAAGTTGTCAATATATAACAAAGAATCAATGTCCAAGAGATATTTATTCAGAACCTTTAGTAAAGGTCTATAACAAAAAGGCCGTTAATATGTTGTTTTGTGGATCAGGTAGATATATTAATACATCTAAAAATGAATTTAATGCTTTAATTGTTGATGAAGCACATAGATTGACAAAATATACTGGATATACAAAAAAAGGAAAAGATCAGATAAAAGAAATTATGAATGCTGCTCGTTTTTCAATATATTTTATTGATCCTAAACAAAGGGTACATATGAATGACTATGCTACAATAGAGAAAATTAAAGAACAAGCAAAAAAAGAAGGAGCAGAAATTTATTACGATGAATTAGAAGCACAATATAGATGTGGTGGAGCCCAAGAATATATTGATTGGGTAGAAGCAGCTTTACAATATAAAGGATCTAATATGAAAATAGTTGATAAAAAATTTTTAAAAGATTATGAAGTAAAAATAATAGATGATCCTAATGAATTAAAGAGAATTATTGTAGATAAAAATAAATTAAATAATAAATCTAGAATTGTAGCAGGTTATTGTTGGGAGTGGAAATCAAAAAATAATCCTAATGGTAATGTTTACGATATTATTATTCCAGAATATAATTTTAAAATGAAATGGAATTTTAAAAATACTATATGGGCAAGCAATAGAAATTCTGTAAATCAAGTTGGATGTATTCATACTTCACAAGGAATTGATTTTGATTATATAGGAGTTATAATAGGTAAAGACATTAGGTATGAAAAAGGAAAAATAGTTGTAGACTATAAAGAAAGAGCAAAAGAAGATAGACAATACGGTTCATTTAAGGGAATTGTGAAATTAAAAAATGAGAATCCAAGTAAGGCTCTAAAAATAGAAGAAGAAATTATAAAAAATACATATAGAACCTTACTTACTAGAGCACAAAAAGGTTGTTATATTTACTGTGAAGATAAAGCTTTAGCTAGTTATTTAAAGAAAACACTAACTAATTAACATCTAATAAATTTTGAAATTTTTCTCCAAAGTCTGGTATTTTCTTCTTTAAATTAACAGGTTTCAAATTTAAATCGGTAAAACAATGTTTAGTTTCACCAGTTAAAACAGGAAGGCCTGTTTTTTTGTTGTAAACAGAATATCCAACTGTTAATCTAACGCCATTAAACTCTTTAATGATCACTTCAATTACAATTACATCATCAAATGTAACATGATGTTTAAATGAAAGATTAACTCCAAGAACTGGTATCATAACACCATTTTCTTCGTATGCAGAATAAGGCATTTTATAGTCATCTAACATTTGACATCTTGCTTCTTCTAGAAATCTGATGTAATTAGAATGATGAACTACTCCCATTCTATCTGTTTCATAATAATTTATTCTTCTTTCAAATTTATAACTCATAATACAATTCATCCCTTTCACCTTAACATATTGTAGTATATCACAAATTTGAAGATTTTGGAAGTTTATCATTAATTTTTTCAAATAAACATTGAAATTAGTATATGATTAATGATAAAATAAACGTGAAAATAAAATTGAAATATTAAGAGGAATTCAAATGAAGCAGATAAATGGAATAATAATGCAATACTTTGAATGGTATATGAACTGCAATCAAAACTTATGGAATGATATTGCTCAAAATGCTGAGAAATTAGCAAAATTTGGAATAACAGCACTATGGTTACCACCAGCATATAAAGGGATAGGTGGAAAAGACGAAGTAGGCTATGGTGTATATGATTTATACGATTTAGGTGAGTTTGACCAAAAAGGTAGTATCAAAACTAAATATGGATCTAAAGATGAATACCTAAATTGTATACAAGTATTAAAACAAGCGGGAATTGAAGTATATGCAGACATTGTATTAAATCATAAAATGGGAGCAGATGCATTGCAAACAATCCCTGCCACAAAAGTAGACTGGGGAAACCATAATGTGGAAGTAGAAGGAATGGAAACAGTACAAGTTGCAACAAAATTCACATTTCCGAATAGAAAAAATAAATATTCAGACTTCAAATGGAACTGGACTCATTTTGCTGGAATAGATTATGATGAGAAAGGGAAGCAACATGCTATTTTCAAGTTCAAAGATAAAAACTGGAGTGATGAAGTAGACGAAGAATTTGGAAATTTTGATTATTTAATGGGAGCAGATTTAGACTTTAGCAATCAAGAAGTAATTGAAGAATGCATAAATTGGGGAAAATGGTATTTGGATTTAACAGATGTAAATGGATTTAGATTAGATGCAGTAAAACATATAAATGCAGAATTCTATAATAAGTGGATAAAAGAATTAAGAGAACATTCAGGTAAAGAACTATTTTCCGTAGGAGAATACTGGTCAGGAGATAGTGAAAAATTACATCATTATATAACAGAAACACGGGGGACAAATATCTTTATTTGATGTGCCACTACATTATAATTTTTATTCTGCTTCAAAAGAAGAAAATTATGACCTATCAAAAATATTAGATAAAACCTTAGTAAAAGAAAATTCAAGTAAATCAGTAACCTTTGTTGATAATCATGATACACAACCAGGACAATCTTTAGAAAGCTTTGTAGAATCATGGTTTAAACAAATTGCTTACAGTATTATTTTACTAAGAAATGAAGGCTATCCATGTGTGTTTTATGGAGATATGTATGGAATACCAAGTCATAATATACAACCAGTAAAAGATTTGGAATTATTGATAAATCTAAGAAAAGAAAAAGCCTATGGAAATCAAAATGATTATTTTGATAATCCAAACTTTATAGGTTGGACACGAGAAGGAGACGAAGAACATATAAAATCAGGGCTAGCTGTTGTTATTTCTAATGCAGGTTATGGAGAAAAAAGAATGTATATTGGAAAACATTTTACAGGAGAACATTTTATAGATAGCTTAGGAAATTGTGAAGAAGAGATAATTATTGATGAGGAAGGATTTGGAAACTTCAAAGTTAATGAAAAATCAGTATCAGTATATATAAAGTTGTAAAATAAAAAGAAAGGAAAGTTGAAAATGTCAGACTTTGTTCATTTACATGTACATAGCGAATATAGTTTACTAGATGGTGCAAATCGTATAAAAGACTTACCAAAGAGAGCAAAAGAATTGGGAATGAATGCAATCGCAATTACTGACCATGGTGTTATGTATGGTGCAATTGACTTTTACAAGGCATGTAAAGCTGAAGGAGTAAAGCCAATTATTGGTTGTGAAGTCTATGTTGCACCAAGAAGTAGGTTTGACAAAGAACCAAATATAGATAATAAATACAATCACTTAATTTTACTTGCTAAAAATAATCAAGGATATAAAAACTTAAGCAAATTGGTATCAATTGGTTTTACAGAAGGTTATTATTATAAGCCACGTATCGATTTAGAAGTATTAGAAAAATATCATGAAGGATTGGTATGCTTAAGTGCATGTTTAGCAGGAGCTGTAAACCAAGCATTACTTAATGGTCAAGAAGAAAAAGCAGAAGAAATTGCTATGTGGCACAAAAATGTATTTAAAGATGATTATTATATAGAAATTCAAAATAATGGAATAAAAGAACAAGTACTTGCAAACCAAAAATTAGTACAACTTGCAAGAAAATTAGACATTCCACTTGTTGCAACAAATGATGCACATTACTTAAAAAAAGAAGATAGCTATAATCACGAAGTTTTACTTTGTATTCAAACTGGAAAAAGAATGAGTGATGAAGACAGAATGAGATTTGATACAGATGAGTTATATATTAAATCACCAGAGGAAATGAGCTCATACTTTAGTGCTTTTCCAGATGCAATAGAAAATACTGTTAAAATAGCAAATGAGTGTAATGTAGAATTTGAATTTGGACACACAATACTTCCAAATTATGATGTACCAGAAGAATATAAAACACATTATGATTATTTCAAAAAATTATGTGATGAAGGTATAAAAAAGAGATATGGAGAAAATCTATCTCAAGAAATATTAGACAGAGCAGAATATGAATTAGGTGTCATTCAAAAAATGGGATATGTAGACTATTTTTTAATCGTGTGGGACTTTATTCATTATGCAAAAACTAACTCTATACCAGTAGGACCACGGGCGTGGATCTGGTGCAGGTTCAATTATTGCATATTGTCTTGAAATAACAGATATAGATCCAATTAAATACGGCTTACTTTTTGAAAGATTTTTAAATCCAGAAAGAATTAGTATGCCAGATTTTGATGTAGACTTTTGCTATGAAAAAAGACAACAAGTAATTGACTATGTATCAGAAAAATATGGACATGATCATGTTTCACAGATTATTACTTTTGGAACTATGGCAGCCAAAATGGTAATTAGAGATGTTGCAAGAGTGTTAGACGTTCCTTATGCAGAAGCAGATAATCTTGCAAAAATGATACCAAATGAATTACATATTACTATCAAAAAAGCAATTGAACAAAACAAAGAGTTAAGCAATTTATATGAATCAGATGAAACTGTTAAAAAAGTATTAGATATAGCAATGGGACTAGAAGGTATGCCAAGGCAAGCATCAACACATGCATGTGGAATAGTAATTACTAAAGAGCCAGTAGATACTTATGTACCACTTTACGTAAGAGATGGACAAATATCTACACAATATATAATGACAACATTAGAAGAATTAGGACTTTTAAAAATGGACTTCTTAGGCTTAAGAACGCTTACGGTTATACAAGATACAATTGATTTAGTTAAGAAAAATAGAGGAATTGATGTTGAATTTGACCCAGATATGGCAGACCAAAAAGTATATAAACAATGGCAAGAGGGAAATTCAGCAGGTATTTTCCAATTTGAGTCACAAGGTATGACGAACTTTATGAAAGAATTAAAGCCAGACTGTTTGGAAGATTTAATAGCAGGGGTTTCTTTGTATAGGCCAGGTCCTATGGATCAAATCCCAAGATATGTGAAAGGGAAAGCAAATCCTGGGCATAATGAATATACTCACCCAAGCTTAGAGCCAATACTAAATGTTACATATGGTTGTATGGTATATCAAGAACAAGTTATGCAAATAGTACGTGATTTAGCAGGATACTCACTTGGAAGAGCAGATTTAGTTAGACGTGCTATGGGTAAGAAAAAGCTAGACGTTATGGCAAAAGAAAGAGAGATATTTATTAATGGACAAGTAGATGAAGACGGGAATGTAATTGTTCCTGGTTGCGTCAGAAATGGAATAGATGAAGCATCTGCAAATAAAATCTTTGATGAAATGGCAGAGTTTGCAAAATATGCATTTAATAAATCACATGCAGCATGTTATGCAGTAGTTGCTTACAGAACTGCGTATTTAAAAGCATATTATCCAGCAGAATTTATGGCAGCAACATTAAATAGCTTTTTGGGAAATTTGGATAAAATTCCACAATATATTGACGAATGTAAAAGGCTAGGAGTTAAAATTTTAAAACCAGATATTAATAAAAGTTATACAAAATTTACAACAGAACAAGAAGGTGCAAGAGCAAATATAAGATATGGTTTGGGTAGTATTAAAAATGTCGGAATTGCTCCAGTAGACGCCATTATTGAAGAAAGAGAAAAAAGAGGAGAATATAAAAACTTTATCGATTTTTGTGAAAGAATTTCTGATAGCAATGTAAATAAAAAATGCATAGAAAGTTTAATTAAAGCAGGAGCATTTGATGAATTTGAACAAACAAGAAATACATTACTTGCATCTTTTGAATCTATTATTGATACAATACAATCATCAAAGAAAAAAGGTTTAGATGGTCAAGTAAGTATGTTTGATTTAGGTTCTGAAGAAGATAAAGAAGAGTTAAATGATATAAAATATACATTTAAAGAACAGGAAGAAATGCCAGAAAAAGAACTATTATCAATGGAAAAAGAAATGCTTGGAATCTATTTAACAGGCCATCCTTTAGAAAAACTAAGAGAACAAATAGAAAGTCAGACAAACATTAATACAATAGAAATCAGAAAAATAGATGAACAATCAGAAAATAATGAAAATAACGAAGAAATGGGAATATTTAAGCCTGTAGAAAACTTAAAATATAATGATGGCCAAAATGTAAAATATGCAGGGATAATAACATCTGTAAAAAAGAAATATACTAAAAATAATAAAATAATGGCATTTGTTACAATTGAAGATTTATATGGAGCTGTAGATGTTATTGTATTTGAAAATGTGTGTTTAAAAGCATCTCAAAGTTTAATTGAAGAAAATATTGTATTAGTTAGTGGTAGGCTAAGTATAAGAGAAAATGACAGAACTACAATTATTGCGGGGGATATAAAAAATTTTACAGAACAAGCACCAAATGAATTAGTACTTGATATTACAAATGCAACAGAAGAACAAAAAGATAAGCTAAGAGGAGCAATTAGATTTTTCTCAGGAGATAGAAATAATGTCTCAGTAAAGGTTAAAATAGGAGACGAAAAAAGAGACTGCGGTCATATTTATCTAACTGATGAAATACGTAAAGTATTTGATGAAATTTTGCAAAAAGAAAAGTAAAATTATAAAATTTAATACTTAATCTATTGACTTTTAAAGAAAAAATAAGTATAATAAATATAGAAGATGAGATACCACATAAATGTGGCGTGTCGTTAAATAATGTATAAATTAAAATACATCTCTAACGGTCAAGAAGAGATGTGTTTTTTTGTTGTCTATTTTTTCTTATTGTAACAGCAAGTGCCACGAATAAGGCAATAGCGACAACAGTTACTATTACAAGTTCAATTAAAAGTATGTAAATATATAGTAAATAAACTCGTTCTAATAACATACGCATCGCCTCCTCTCTTAGTAGGATTCGGACACGCCACACATCTAGCTTCTCTCACCTTCTAAAACGAATTATATCAGATATTTTGTAAAAGTCAAGTAATCATTTTACTTTTTTGAAATAGATTAATTGTTAAATTTTATAATTTGATTGAAATAGCCTTTACTCGTTATTTCTATGGAAATTTCTCCGTTATTATCTGTTCTAAATACTCTAGTTCCGCATATTTTCTAATCTTTGTATTACTTCCTCACTTGGATGACCAAAATTATTATTTTCACCAACTCCAATTAGAGCGATTTTAGGATTAACAAGGTTTAAAAATCCTTCTGTTGAAGATGTTTTAGAACCATGATGTGCAACTTTTAAAATAGTAGATTTTAAAATATCGCTATTTTTATATTTAGAAACAAGTATTTCTTCTGCTTCTTTTTCAATATCGCCAGTAAACAATAATGAAAAATTATTAAAATTTAGTTTGCACACTAAAGCATTGTTATTTATTGAATTCTCTGAAATTTTTAAGTCGCCAGCTGGCCATAACACATCAAAATATATATTATTTTCTATATTAATTCTTTGACCAGCTTGAACAACCATAACATTTAGCTTTTTCTCTTTTACAATTTGTATAACTTTTTCATAATTTTCTGAAGTTTCAAACTGTTTGCCTATAATAATATTATTTACTTTTAACTCTTGTAAAAGTGTTAAGATTCCTCCGAACATGGTCTTGGTCAAAATGGCTAATTATCACATAATCAAGGCTAGAATAACCTCTATCCAATAAATATGGAATTAATGTATCTTTTCCTATATCTATACTAGAAGATAAGCTTCCACCTCCGTCTATTAAAATGGTCTTGTTTTTAGGAGTTATAATAAAACAAGAATCACCTTGTCCAACATCAATAAAGTGAATTGTTAAATTTTTATTTGGAAAAAAGAAGAATATAATACAAATTATTAAAAATATAGCTAAATATTTTTGTAAATAATAGAAACGTTTTGTTCTTTTTCTTTTTAGTCTATTTTGATTATACTTGTATTTTATTAATTGAATAATATTTTTAATTCTTATATAAGTATTATTTGTCTTTCTAGAATGATAAACAGTATATAAAAAATTAAGAAACAAAGCTATTATATAAAAAATAATAATATGATAAATTTTAGGAGTTGGAACATATATTTTAGCGAAAGGAAGATTGCTAATATTAGTTATTCCAATAAGGATATTTAGAAAGAAATTTACAAACAAAGAAAATATTTTGGAAAGCGGAAAAAGCACAAATGACAATAAAATACACAAAAATCCAAATAAAACAATTGGTCCAATTATTAAACTGATTAGTAAGTTGGCAAATAAAGTATATGGACTAAATTGATTAAAATGAAAAAGAGTAATAGGAAGTAATAATATTTGAACAGAAATAGTAACAGATATTATATCTTTAATTTTATCTAATATGGATATGTATTTTTGCTTAATAACCTTATTTTTATAAATATTGCTAATGACATTATTTACATTTTTATTAAATAATAAGATTCCAAGTAATCCTAAATATGAAAGTTGTAAGCCTACATTTGTTATTTGATAGGGATTTGAAATTAGAGTAAAAAGAAGTGAAATTGACAATGAATTATATATATCATTTTTATTATATGTAAGTTTAGATAAAATAACTAAAATACCCATAATACCAGCACGTACTATAGATGCTGAAAAACCAGTAATAAACATATATAAAAGTAAAACAATAATTGTTATAATCCCGGGTGTACCTTTTACCTAAAAGCTTAGAAAAGAGTATCTTTAAGCCTAAAATAATATATGCTATATGCATACCAGATACAGCCAAAACATGAGAAATATTAATTGTTCTAAAATTTTCTGTGAGTTCTTCATCTATGTAACTTGTATCACCTAAGAGAATGCCTTTTAAAATAGAGGCACATTCTTTTGTAAATATTATATCTATTTTATTATTAATAATATTTTTTATATTATTTGAAGTAGTAAGAATAAAAGACATTTGATTTTTATCTAAAATTTTTACTGAATTTGTATTTATTGTGCCACAAACATTTATTGTTTTAAGATATAAAGAATAATCAAATCCACCATAATTTCTTTGACCTTGTGGTTTAGAATATTCTCCTTTAACAAGAATTTTATTTCCATATTGTAAATTAGTATCTTTTGAAACATTTATTAAAATATGAAAATCTTTTAAAGTTTTAGGCTCTAAGATTTTAACTTGATAAGTATCTTTATATTGTTTTTCTTCTTTGTCTTTATCGATAATTCCAACAATAGACACATCTTTAGACATATTATAAATTTGCTTGTATTTATTTTCTTTAAGAGAAATAGCAATAAATCCAAAAATACTGAAAATTATCAGTAATATAATTGTTGAATTAGTAATAAAAAGTTTGATATATCTACTATACCTGTAGAATGATATTAGTTTAAATCTTTGTTTTTTTCTATATTTAATTTTTATTTTATAAATTATTAAAATAAAAAGACATACAAAAAGGACTATACGAAATGATAAGTATAGTCCCCCTAATATACCTATTATATATCCTAATAATGCCACTAAAATTGGTCGTTTAATATAGGTTCCTCCTTTTTATTTAACTCTTCTTGCACCTACATAGTTGTTATTATAATATCCTGAATTTATAGTATCTATTGTAACACCTCTAGATGAGTTCGCAGCGTGAACTATTTGGCCTCCACCAATGTAAATACCTACGTGATTAATTCCAGATTTTCCAAACATTACTAAATCACCAGGTGCTAATTCACTTCTACTAACTGCAACACCGTTGCTGTATTGACCAGCTGCTGTTCTATTTAAAGATACTCCAAATTGTTTATATACATATGAAGTAAATCCTGAACAGTCGAATCCACTTGGTGATGAACCACCATATACATATCTACTTCCAATAAATTGTTTTGCATAATCTACAACTGAAGATGCGTTAGCAGATGGTGCAGGAGCAGGTGTTGAAGTAGATGCTTGTGTTGTTGTTTTTGTAGTATTTGCTTGTGATTGTCTAGAAACTGTGCTACCTCTTGATGTTTCTTTTTTAGTATCAGATAAAAGTGAAGTTAAAATATATCCTTCTTTTCCATTAACTCTTACTTTGCTCCAATCGTTTTCTTCACCAATTACTTCTACTTGGGTATTTAAAACTAATGATTGTAAAACTTCTGATGAAGTATTTGCAGCAGCTCTTAAATTAACACTTTCTGATGCTATATATTGTGTTTTAGTTTGAAATGTAGTTTGTTCTTGATTTGCTGTTTCCGTGTTTTGTGCTTCTGTATTTGTGTTTTCAGTATTTTGATTTTCTGTATTTGTTTGAGATTCAGTACTTTGTTTTGTACCTATTTTTTCTTCTCTAATCCAACCTTTTGATGTTTTTGTTTCTATACAAACCCATCCATTGACTTTTTCAATTATTTTTACTTCTTCATCTTTTTTTACTTCAATAATATCTGTACTATTTATTAATGGCACAATTTTTAATTTTGTATCTTCTAATACTATATAAGAATCCTTACTAGTATTAGGTGTAGATGAATTTTGAGATGTTTCTGTATTTACTTGATTTTGTTCGCTACTTGTAGTAGTATTTTGTACAGATTCTGAATTTTGAACTATAAGTAAATCTTCTCTAACATATCCTGTTAGTTGTCCAAATTTAATTCTGTACCAATTATTTGTTTTTTCTAAAATTTCTACTTCTTGATCTTTAGAAAGAAGTTCTACAATTGTTCCATCCTCAGATGGTGTACTCCTTAAATTCGCAGTGTCTACTGCTATTTTTGCAGTATTATTTGCGAAACTTTTATTTATAAAAAACAAACTAACTATGCATAATAAACACACAATTATAATGCTTTTTATATTCATTTTACTTTTCATTGTTCTCTCCTTATTATATTTTATGCTATATTTTTTGCCATGTTCCAAGTATACAATGAAATCTCAAATTTGTCAAGTCTTACCAGAAATAGTTGTAAATGGCAGTATTCATGCTTACTTATATTGTGCATAAATAGATAATTTGTTTATTCTTTTCCGCCTTAAATGGATTGCAATCTGTTTTTCTGCACTTTTTTTTGCTAAATCTTGTCTTTTATCATATAATTTTTTACCTTTTCCAATTCCAAGTTCTATTTTTACAAAACTTCCTTTAAAATATAATGAGATAGGAATTAGACTATAACCTTTTTGTTTGGTAAGACCAATTAATTTATTAATTTCTCTTTTATTTAAAAGTAATTTTCTATCTCTTAGAGGGTCTTTATTAAAAATATTTCCATGTTCATATGGACTTATATGCATACCACATATATAAACTTCTCCATTTTTTATGTAAGCATAAGAATCTTTTAAATTTACTTTTCCAGTTCTTATTGATTTAATTTCAGTACCAAAAAGGACAATTCCTGCTTCTAATTTATCTTCAATAAAATAGTTATGATAGGCAGTAGGATTTTTGGCGATTAATTTTGTATTCATATTAATTATAAATTCCTTCCATAGGTTTTAAAGTATTATATCATAAAAAATCAAATAAAAAAAGTGATTTTTAATACAAAAATCCAAACTAATTAGCTATTACTATATGAAAAATTTATATAAATATAATATGTAAAAAGCAACATATAAATTTTTTATAATATATATGTTGCTTTTATAATTAATCTCTATTGTTATGAGAACCGTTTAATTGTGTTGAATAGTACCATACTAAGGCTATAATTGCAATAGCTGCAATACCTAAAATAAGCCATGTCCATGCTGTAGCACCCATTCCCATAAATGTTGTGTCTTCTGTAGCTGTTCTTGTTGCTGTGTAATTTCCGTTATTATTATCATTCATTAGTGTAGAATTATTATTCATGTTTGTACCTGTTTCATTGTTAGTGTCTTTTTGAGTGTTATTGTTATCGCCATTTTCCATCATATTATTTGTGCCATTTTCTAAATCACCTGTTGCATCTTTAGATGTATTAGCAATATCTTTTGCAGCATCTTCAACTGCATTTTCAGCGTCGCCAACTACATTTCTTACGCCATCAGCAGCATCTTGCAAACCATTTGCAGCAAAACACATATTAAAAGAAAAAATAAGGGCAATTATAACTATTAAAGTAAAAAATAATTTTTTGTACATAATTTTTTCCTCCTATTAAAGATTTAAGATAAAAGCTAATTAAATAGAATATTTTAGCTTTTTAAGTTTGAATTTTGAATCATTAATAGTATTAAAAAAAAATAAAAAAATTATACACATAAAAAATGAAATAAAAAAATTCCAATAAAATAGGAAAAATTTTCTATTTTATTGGATATATTATTTTTAACTTTTTAATCTTATTAAAATCGCTATTGCAAGTAATATTAATAAAATTCCTATAACAATTAATGCAATTAGTAAAATACTAATTAAACCAGAGTTCGAATCAGAATTTGTTCCTATACTACTAACTGATACGCTACTTACCGGATCAGAAGAAGTATTGCTACTAGATGATGAATTTGTATTTGATGTGTTTGAATTAGTATTACTTGTTCTACTAGAATTATTTGTGTTATTAGTGCGATTAGATGTATTCGAAGAATTTTCTTCGTTTGTTGAATTAACATCATCATCACTTGCCGATGTATTAGAAGTATTTGTTTCTGTATCATCTATATCTAAATCTAAAGCAAAACAATAATTTGTACAAAATAATATTGTTAATCCAATTGTAATAACACATAAAATTTTCAAAAATTTTGACATTTCTAACCTCCAAATATTATAACCAATTTAAATGATATAATAATCATAACACAATATAAAAAAAATATCTATAATTTTTTTAATTTTTTTTAAAAAAGCATTAAAAGTTATGAAATTATATAAAGCAGAATAAATAAAATAATAAAAAATTAAGTATAATATAAAAGTGTAAAAATTATACTTGACAATAAATAGAAATTATAATATATTAATATAAACATAATAGATTGCAGAGATAAAGAGGAAATATTTCAGAATTTATGTTAAAGAGAGCAAGTGATGGTGAGATACTTGTCATAAAAGAAATATGGTGGAGCTTTTGAGCAATATAATTAAGGTGCTTTGAAACTAAAATAAAGTTATCAAAGAATTAGGGTGGAATCGCGGAATATAAACTTTCGTCCCTAGCTAAGTAAGCTAGGTATGAAAGTTTTTTGTTATAGTTTATAAAATAAGGGAGGAATTTGTATGTTAAAAACTATGGAAGAGCTAGTATCACTTTGTAAGAATAGGGGGTTTGTATATCCTGGTTCGGAAATTTATGGAGGGTTGGCAAATACATGGGATTATGGACCATTAGGAGTAGAATTAAAAAATAATGTTAAGAAAGCATGGATGAAAAAATTTATTCAAGAATGTAAATACAATGTAGGGTTAGATGCAGCAATTCTTATGAATCCACAAACATGGGTGGCTTCAGGACATGTTGGAGGATTTTCAGATCCTTTAATTGATTGTAAAGAATGTAAAACAAGACATAGGGCAGATAAATTAATTGAAGAATGGATGCACGAAAACAATTGTGAAGAAATTGTTGATGGGTGGCCAGATGAAAAAATGATAAACTATATGAACGAACATAAAATTGTATGTCCAAATTGTGGTGCTTGTAATTTTACAGGAATTAGAAAGTTCAATTTAATGTTTAAAACTTTTCAAGGAGTAACAGAAGATGCAAAAGCTGAAATTTATTTAAGACCAGAAACAGCTCAAGGAATTTTTGTTAATTTTAAAAATGTATTAAGAACAACAAGGAGAAAATTACCAATGGGAATTGGCCAAATTGGAAAATCTTTTAGAAATGAAATCACACCTGGAAACTTTACTTTTAGAACTAGAGAATTTGAACAAATGGAACTAGAATTTTTCTGTAAGCCTGGTACAGATTTAGAATGGCATGCATATTGGAAAGATTTTTGTAAAAAGTGGTTACTTGATTTAGGAATGAAAGAAGAGAATATTCGTTTAAGAGATCATACTAAAGAAGAATTATCACATTACAGTAATGGAACAACAGATATAGAATTTAAATTCCCATTTGGTTGGGGAGAATTATGGGGAATAGCTGATAGAACAGATTTCGATTTAAGAAGTCATATGGAAGTATCTAAAGAAGATTTTAATTATACTGACCCAGAAACAGGAGAAAAATATATACCATATTGTATAGAACCATCTCTTGGTGCAGATAGAGTTACACTCGCATTTTTATGTAATAGTTACGATATAGAAGAAATTGCTCAAGGAGATACAAGAGTTGTATTACATTTACATCCAGCTTTAGCACCATACAAAGTAGCAATCTTGCCACTATCTAAAAAATTATCAGATAAAGCAACTGAATTATATGAAAAGTTGTCAAAAACATTTATGTGTGATTATGATGAAGCAGGAAGTATTGGAAAAAGATACAGAAGAGAGGATGAAATTGGTACTCCATATTGTATTACTGTTGACTTCGATACATTAGAAGATGATACAGTAACGATCCGTGATAGAGATTCTATGGAACAAATAAGAATAAAAGTTGATGAAGTTGAAAAATGGATAGAAAATAAAATAAAATTTTAAAAAATAGTGAACTTTACAAATAAAACCTCTTGTGTTAGAATAAAAATTGTTAGAATATAATTATATTTTAATGAGTATTATAGTACCTAAAGAGGGTGAAATTTATGTTAAAGTTTACAAAGATGCATGGGCTAGGGAATGATTATGTTTATATGGATGCAATCCATCAAAAAATAGAAAACGAATCATCTCTAGCTCAATTTGTCAGTAACAGAAATTTTGGAATTGGTTCAGATGGGCTAATTTTAATATGCAAAAGTGAAATTGCTGACTTTAAAATGAGGATGTTTAATCAAGATGGAAGCGAGGCAGAAATGTGTGGAAATGGTATCAGATGTGTTGGTAAATTTGTTTATGATAAAGGATTAACTAAGAAAACTACAGTTACTATTGAAACACTTGCAGGAATTAAAGAGCTAATACTAAATGTGGAAGAAGGAAAAGTTAAAACAGTTAGAGTAGATATGGGAGAACCAATATTAGAGCCAGATAGAATTCCAGTTGTATCAAATGAAAATCCAGTTAAAAATTTGGATATAAAAGCAGAAGATAAGGAGTTTAAATTTACATGTGTATCTATGGGAAACCCACATGCAATAGCAAAAATTACAGATGTTGATAATTTTGATGTTAAAAAATATGGAAAAATTATAGAAGTAGATAAACTTTTTCCAAGAAAAACAAATGTAGAGTTTATTGAAATAGTAGATGAAAGTACAATTAAAATGAGAGTATGGGAAAGAGGAGCAGGAGAAACACTTGCCTGTGGTACTGGTGCATGTGCAGTAGCTGTTGCTTGTAATTTAAATGGATTTTCAAACAATAAAGTAACAGTTAAATTACTTGGCGGAGATTTACAAATTGAATGGAATAAACAAGATAATCATGTATATATGACAGGACCTGCAGTTACTGTATTTGAGGGAGAATTAGCCTAAATAAAATTTAAAGCCCCCACGAGGGAGGCTTAAAACGTTAGCAATGCTGCTCATCTTCTTCAATCCGTAACAGAGTAAAATTAATTAAGCAACATTTTTTTCCTACTTTGTTCGATAAAGCATTTTCAATTTGACGAATATGCTCTATACTTACGATGAGTTGCTCAATAGTAATCTCTGTATTTCCGAGCTCAAAGAGCGCATTCTTTGGACCTGAAGAACAATAAGATATAAAATATATATATTTCATGTTTCTCCCTCCCTTCGTGAGTTTTTTAAAACGGTCATAATAACCATTTTATAAAGAAAATCTTTACAATCATATTATACCATAAATTACATAATAAGTCAAAATAAGAAAGGATTTGATAAATATGATAAGTATTAATGAAAATTTTTTAGAATTACAAGATAGTTATCTTTTTTCTACAATAGCAAAAAAAGTCGCAGAGTATACTAAAGAAAATCCAGACAAAAAAGTTATTAAATTAGGAATTGGAGATGTAACAAGACCAATTGCCCCAGCAGTTGTTGAAGCAATGAAAAAAGCAGTAGAAGAACTAGGAACAAGTAGTGGATTTAGAGGATATGGACCAGAACAAGGATATGAATTTTTAAGAGAAGTAATCGTTAAAAATGACTATAGAGCTAGAAATATTGAAATAAAAGAAGATGAAATATTTGTATCAGATGGCGCTAAATGTGATTGTGGAAATATTGTAGATATTTTTGCTAAAGAAAATGTAGTTGCGATAACAGATCCTGTTTATCCAGTATATTTGGATACTAATGTTATGTCAGGAAGAAGCGGAAAATATAATAGTGAAAAAGGTACATATGAAAACATAGTATATTTATCAGTTACAGCAGAAAATGGATTTAAACCAGAGCTTCCAAAACAAAAAGTAGATATGATTTATTTATGTTTTCCAAATAATCCAACAGGAACAGTTCTATCAAAGGAAGAACTAAAAAAATGGGTTGATTATGCAAAAGAAAATAAAGCAATTATATTATATGACTCAGCTTATGAAGCATACATTAAGGAAGAAGGTGTACCACATAGTATTTACGAAGTAGAAGGAGCAAAAGATGTCGCAATAGAATTTAGAAGTTTTTCAAAAACAGCAGGATTTACAGGTGTTAGATGTGCTTATGTAGTAATTCCAAAGTCAGTTAAAGGATATACTAAAGAGGGTAAAGAAGTAGAATTAAATAAATTGTGGAATAGAAGAACTTGTACAAAATTCAATGGTGTATCTTATATTGTTCAAAGAGGGGCAGAAGCTGTATATTCAGAAGAAGGGCAGAGACAAATTAAAGAAAATATTGAATATTATATGGAAAATGCAAGAATTATAAAACAAGGACTTGAAAATGCAGGATATACCACATACGGAGGGGTAAATTCACCATATGTGTGGCTTAAAGTTCCAGAAGGAAAAACATCTTGGGAGTTTTTTGATTATCTATTAGAAGAATTAAATATAGTAGGAACGCCAGGAAGTGGTTTTGGTCCACATGGAGAAGGTTATTTTAGATTAACTGCATTTGGTACTAGAGAAAATACAGTAGAGGCAATAGAAAGAATAAATAAGAAATAAAAAAAGATTTGTAAATTGCTTTTGCAATTTACAAATCTTTTTTACTTAAAAATATCTTCCATATGGTATAGGCAAGAAGGCTTGTCCACTATAAAATTAGCAGCTTTTATTGCACCTTCTGCAAAAACTTTTCTAGAATAAGAAGTATGAGTAATTTCAAAAGTTTCATTAGGACCTATAAACTTTACAGTATGTTCTCCAACTATATTTCCTCCACGAATTGAAGAAAAGCCAATCTCATTTTTATCACGCTTATTTTTCTCTTGGAAACGGTTGAAGTTGTAATGATATTTATTTTGACAGGCTTTATTAATAGTATCTGCAAGAGAAAGAGCAGTTCCACTTGGACTATCAATTTTTCTATTATGATGTGATTCAATAATCTCTATATCTGTATCTGATAAATGAGAAGAAACTAAATTTAAAACTTTTTGCATCAAGAAGATATCAAAAGACATATTATATGATTGAAAAATAGGGATGTCTTTTGATATTGTCTCAATTTGTGCCATTTGTTCATCAGTAAATCCAGTTGTTGCAATTACAGTAGGAATATGATTTTCCTTTGCAAAACCAAGTATTGTAAAAGTTGCAATTGGTATAGAAAAATCTATTATAACATCTGGTATAATATTAATATTTTCTATTTTGTTAAAAACTGGGAAAGGATATAATCCTAAATCTTCTTTATCAAAGCCACAAACAACTTCTATATTTTTATTTCCTTGGCAAGTAGATACAACTTTTTGCCCCATTTTTCCGTTACATCCATTTATTAATACTTTTAGTTTTTCCATATTTTATTTTGATCCTTTCTTATTAATTTCAATTTATTGTATTAATCCGAATTTTTCCATATTATTACGTAGTTTGATACTATTATTTTCACTTAATTCAATTAAAGGAAGTCTAGGAATTCCATAATTATATCCCATATAGTTTAATGCCTTTTTAACAGGTATTGGGTTTACTTCACAAAATAGAGAATCTATTAAATCTAATGCATTTAATTGCATATTTAATGCTGTTTCTTTATCACCATTTAAGTAATTTGTAACCATATCATGGGTATATTTTGGTGCAATATTAGATAGAACAGATATAACTCCTAAACCGCCTAAGGAAAGTATAGGAATAATTTGGTCATCATTACCAGAGTATATTGATAAATTATCTCCACACAATTTTGCGATTTTAGCAACTTGAGCAATATTTCCACTTGCTTCTTTAATTGCCACAATGTTTTCTATTTTAGAAAGTTCGTAAGCAGTTTCTGGTAAAATATTTACACCTGTTCTGCTAGGTACGCTATATAAAATAATAGGAAGTTTAACTTCTTTTGCAATAGCTTTATAATGAGCAACTAGCCCATTAGGAGTTGTTTTGTTATAATATGGAGTAACAACAAGCAAGCCATCTGCACCAATACTTTCTGCATATTTAGAAAGTTCTATTGCAGATTTTGTATTATTGCTACCAGTTCCAGCAATAACAGGAATTCTACCATTTACAGTTTCAACTGCAAAGCGAATAGTATCTTTTCTTTCTTTGTCAGTCATAGTTGAAGATTCACCAGTTGTACCACATACAATAATTGCATCTACTCCTTCTGATATTTGAAATTCAAGAAGCTTTTTAAATTCATCAAAATTTACTGAATCATTAGTAAAAGGTGTTGCGATAGCTGTTCCACAGCCTTTAAATAAAATTTTTTTCATAATATACACTTCCTTTTAAATAGGTATTTAAACGATAATATAATTATATTATTCTATTTAGTAGTTTATAATATTATATGAAAGAATGCAAGAAAAAAATAATAAAAATATAGCGAACTTTGGATTTCCTTTAAATTTTGTTTAATAGAAAATCTAAGCTCGCTTCTCAATTTTTAGTTTATACGATTTTAGATTTTAGAATATAAATTTCGTCTTTATTAGAATTAATCATTTTTTCATGTTTGTTTAAAATGTCTTCGTGATTTTTAAACTTGTCTGAATTAACAGAAAGTGCGTCAAATATTGCTTTCAATTTTTCGCCATGATCAAATTCCATAAGAGTAACAGTACGATTTAAGCTCTTTAATTGTGCACTATGCTCATCAAACTTATTATATAAGTCTTTAATCAATTTACCATGCTCAATAACAGTCTTTTCAAGTTTATCAACTTTATCAGATAAATTCTTAACTGATGGAATCAATTCTGTTGTTTGCTCGTATATTTTAACTAAAATAGAGTCTCTTTCTTGATCTGTCATATAAGTCCTCCTTTCATTATAAACTGATAGTTAAAAACTATTGTAGAAATATATTAGCACATATAATATCAGATGTCAAGAATAAACAAACTAAAAATTCAAAACAAAAGAATAGATACAAATGCTTGATAATAAAACTTATTTATGATATTATAAACAAGGAAAAAGATGTCGAAATTAATAATAAAATAGGTGATAATAGATGTATTTAAAAAGATTAGAATTACAAGGATTTAAATCATTTGCTGATAAAACAGAATTAGAATTTATGCCAGGAATAACAAGTGTTATTGGGCCAAATGGATCTGGGAAAAGCAATATATCAGATGCAATAAGATGGGTATTAGGAGAGCAAAGTATAAAACAATTAAGAGGAAGTAAATCTCTAGATATCATATTTGCTGGAACTCAAAACAGAAAATCATTAGGATTTGCAGAAGCATCATTAATATTTGATAATGAAGATGGTACACTTCCAATAGAATATTCAGAAGTAACGGTAACTAGAAAAATATATAGAAGCGGAGAAACTGGATATTTTATAAATAAAGTACCATGTAGATTAAAGGATGTTCTAGAACTTTTTATGGACACAGGTATTGGTAAAGATGGATATTCTATCATTGGACAAGGAAAAATTGATGAAATATTAAGTAATAAATCAGAAGACAGAAGACACATATTTGAAGAGGCAGCAGGAATTGTAAAATACAGAGTTAGAAAACAAGAGTCTGAAAAAAAATTAGAAAGTACAAAATTAAATCTACTTAGAATTAATGATATTTTAACAGAAATTGAAGCAAATTTAGAACCACTAAAAGGACAAGCAGAAAAGGCAAAAAAATATTTAAATTTAAGAGACGAACTAAAAAGTATTGAAGTTGGTTTATTTCTATATAATATAGATAAATATAAACAAAGTTTAGAAGAAATTATTAAAGAGGAAGATGTTTATAATAGTCAATGTGTAGAAGAAGAGGAAAAGTTAGAGAGAATAAAAAGTTTAAAAGAAGAATTAAAATTAGCAGTAGATAGAATCACTTTAGAAATAGAAGAAATGTCAAACTTAGGATTTGAAAGTCAAAAAGAAATTGAAATGTTAAACTCTAATATTAATGTTGCAGAAACTAAAATTTCAAACAACAAAGAAAATAAAACAAGATGGGAAAAAGAGATTGAAGAGTTAAAAGCAAGAAAAGAAGAACTAGAACAAGAAATTAATCAAAAGGAAGAAAGAAAAGAAGCATTAAAGAAAAACAAGGAAAAGTTTGAAACAGAGTTAAAACAAAAAGAAGAAGAATTAGAAAAGATTACAAAAACATTGTCTGCCAAAGAACTAGAAATAGAAGGATACAAGAAAAAGGTAGAAGAAAATACAGACAAAAAATATGAACTTCAAAATGATAAAAATAAACAAGATATCGACTACAATAACTTTGAAAAAAGACAAGCACAAATAAAAACAGAAATAAACTCTTATATTTCAGAGTTGGATGCTAGTAGACTAGAAAAAGAAGAAATATCTAAAGGTTTTTATGAAGTAGAACGTAAAAAAAATGAAATAACAAAAAACATACAAGAGATATCTAAAAAGAAAGAAGAAGTTGAAAATAAAATAAAAAAATATCAAGAAAAAATTGATGAAAATGTAAATGAAGTAAGACTAAAAGAATCAAGACTTAAATTCTTGATAGAAACAGAAAAAGAAAAAGAAGGATATATTAGAAGTGTAAAATCTTTACTTAAAGATTGTGAAACAATTAAAGAACTTGGAAAAGGTATGCATGGTGTACTTGCAAATATTATTGATGTTCCAGAAAAATACCAAACAGCAATTGAAATGTGTTTAGGTGCAAGCCTTCAAAACATAGTTACACGGAACTGAAGAAGATGCTAAGAAATTAGTGGAACATTTAAGAAAAAACAATCTAGGTAGAGCGTCATTTTTACCAATATCATCTGTTAAAGGTTATAAAATTGATAAAATAAAAGGAAAAGAAGCAGGATTTATTGGCATTGCATCAGATTTAATAAAATATGACAAAAAATATGAACAAATAATATTAAGTTTATTGGGTAGAACTGTTTTAGTAGATAATATGGATACAGCAATTAAAGTAGCAAAAACAAATGGATATACTTTTAGAATAATTACATTAGATGGAGATGTTATAAATAATACTGGAAGTATTACGGGTGGTTCTGTTGCAAAGAAAACTGTAAACATCTTAGGAAGAGAAAAAGAGATCAAAAAACTTGAGAAACAGGTAAAAGACTTAAAGGAGAAGATCAAAAAACTTGAAGAAGAAAAGAAACAATATGAAGATTCACAAGAAAATGTCATAGAAGAAGTTCTAGGTTTTGAAAAACAACTTCAAGAAGTAGACATTTCTTATGCTATGCAAAAGCAAAAAGTTGATATAATGAGTGAATCTATAGGAAAAATAGAAGCAAGGATTTCTAAATTAAAAGAAGAACAAGCAGAACTTGAAAATCAAAAAGTGGAAAATCAAAATAGAAAGCAAGAAATCGAAAAGGAAATAGAAACTTTAAGTAAAGAAACAGAAGAATTAACTACAGTTATAACAGAATTTGCAAGTCAAAATCAAGAAACACAAAAACAGGTAGATGATTTAAATTTTGATATTACAAATTTAAAAATTTCAGTATCATCTTTTGATGAAAGTGAAGTTTCTATGGAAGAAATACAAGCAAGAATACGTACAGAAATAGAAAATAGCAATAAAAATATTCAAAAATATACAGATGAAATTGAACAGATGCTTAATGAAAATATTGTATTGGAACAGTCAATTAAAGAAACAAAAGAAAAAATTGAACAAATCAAAGAAAATGTAAAAAACAGCAGTGGAAAAATAGAAGAATTGAAGCAAGAAAGAGTGGCTAAAAACGAGAATTTAGAAAAACAAGAAAAAGAAATAAGTGAAAAATTTAAAGTAATAGAAGATTTAAAAGCACAAATTGTAAAAATAGATGTAAGAAAAACTAAAGCACAAGATGAAATTACTACTATTGTAAACAAAATGTGGGAAGATTATGAACTTACTCCAAACCAAGTTACAGATTATGAAAAACCAGAAAATGTAGCTTTAACGCAAAAGAAAGTAAATCGTATGCGTGGAGAAATGAAAGAGCTAGGAGATGTAAATGTTGGAGCTATAGATGAATATCAAAACTTAAAGCAAAGATATGACTTCATGTGTGAGCAACGTGTGGATTTAGAACAAACAATGAGTAAACTAAGGAATATTATTCAAGAAATGACAACCACTATGAAAGAACAATTTAAAGAAAAATTTGAAATAATAAATAAAAATTTTGACGAAGTATTTAAAGAATTATTTGGTGGAGGAAAAGCGAGCCTAAAACTAACAGATGAACAAGATATCTTAGAATGTGGAATTGATATTAATGTTCAACCACCAGGGAAAAAACTACAAAATATGATGTTGCTATCTGGTGGAGAAAGGGCATTTACTGCAATAGCACTATTATTTGCAATTTTAAAAATTAATCCAGCACCATTCTGCGTACTAGATGAAATAGAAGCAGCTTTAGATGATGTTAATGTATATCGTTATGCGGAATATTTAAAGAAGTTTTCAAAACAAACTCAATTTTTAATTATTACTCATAGAAAAGGAACAATGGAAGCAGCAGATACTGTATATGGCGTAACTATGGAGGAAAACGGAATTTCTAAATTATTATCTATGAAACTTGCAAATACATAAAGAGAGCTAGAGTAGCTCTCTTTATTAGTTTATTGAATAAAAGAATTATCCCATAGTTCATTACAAGATAAATCAATTTCATCATTCCATGAAATTCCATAACCCCCGAGTATCTACTTTAACTTGTTCAAATAATCCTTTTACAGTTATAAGAGATTGAAAATTAGACCATTTATCAAATAATTTACTAACATCATAATACTTAATTACTTCATTTTCAAAGACTATTTCTAAAATATAGTTTTCTAATGGTTTAACATTTTTTATTTTATGAAACATACAATACCTCCTAATTTAGAGGGGCAATTTTTTTGAAATTTTGTGTAGTCCAAATATTTAAAACTTCTTCTTTATGTATTTTTAACCATTCTTGAACTAGTTTTAATGCTCTAGATGGTAGATCTCCTTCTATTAAGTCACCAGTTTTAATATTAATTACCCCCATATATTCGCCATATATAGCGTGAATATGTGGTGGATTATGTTCTACTTGTTGGAAATACATTTTTATTAGTATTCCGTAAAAATTAGATAATATTGGCATAACTTAATCCTCCTTTTATTATAAATTAAAATTAAAAAAAATCAATATATTTGTGAAATAAAGTTAAAATTATATTGTTTATAATTCAAACTTTTATTAATGCTTTTATTTTCTCAAACTTTGCATCACCAATTCCACTTACTTTTTTAATATCCTCAATAGTTTTAAATTTTCCATTTTCTTTTCTATAATTAATAATTTTTAAAGCAGTAGATGGACCAATGCCAGGAAGAGTTTCAAGTTCAGTTTGACTAGCTGTATTAATATTTACAATTGTATTTTTAGTAGAATTGTTATAAGTTTTTGAAGAACTAGAAGTTTGTGTTCCTGAACCTTGAAAATTTGAATTATCTACTGACGTATTCTGTTCCAATTCTCCCTTTTTAGGAATATAAATTTTTGTGCCATCTTCCAGTATTTCTGCTAAATTAATATTAGAAATATCTGCATCTTCTTTTAATCCCCCTGCTTTTTCAATAGCATCTGAAACTCTACAATTTTGTTCTAATTCGACAATACCCTCCTGATTTACTTGACCAGATACATGTACAACAATTTTTGCATTTTCTTTAGTTTCTTTACTAGATTCATTTGTATTTGTATTCTCAATATTTAAATTTTCTAATTGAGGTTGTTCATCTTTAGAATATACAAAATAGCAAATAGTTCCAATTATAGCTATTACTATTATTAATATAATTTTATAATTTTTATTTTTTAATAAATTCATAAGATCAGTCCTTTCTTTATTGAAATAATTAAGTAAAATTATTGAATTTTTTTGTAAAATAGTTTATTATATTTGTAGAAAAGGAGAAAAAGATGAAGAAAAAAATAATTGCAATAATGTTATTTATTATACTAGTATTTACAAACTGTGCTGTATTTGCAGATACCGAAGAGCCAGAGCTTACTGCACAAGGAGTAATTTTGATAGATACAAACACAGAAAAAATCCTTTATGAAAAAAATGCAGATGAAAAATTATATCCAGCAAGTACTACAAAAATTATGACAGCTATTATAACATTAGAAAATAGCAAACTAACAGATGAAGTAACAGTTAGTTATGATGCAGTTATGTCTGTACCAGAGGGATATTCAAAGGCAGATTTACAAATAGGGGAGACACTTACTGTAGAAGAGCTTTTGCAAGTTTTACTTGTACATTCTGCAAATGATGCGGCAAATGTTTTAGCAGAATATGTGGGTGGATCAGAAGAAAGCTTTGTATCTATGATGAATACAAAGGCACATGATTTAAACTTAGACAATACACATTTTACAAATGCATATGGAAAACATGACGAAAATCATTATACATCTGCAAGAGATTTAGCAAAACTTATGAAGTATTGCATCAAAAATGAAGAGTTTAGAAAAATATCAGGAAGTGCATCTTGTGCAATACCTGCAACAAATTTACATAGTGAAAGAATTTATACAAACACAAACGAATTATTACTTCCAAATAGTAGAAACTATTTATCATATGTTACAACTGGAAAAACAGGATATACTTCTCAAGCCCAAGATTGTTTAGTATCATCTGCATATCAAAATGATATGGAACTAATAGGAGTTGTTCTAGGAGCTGATTCAAATACGACTTCTAGATTTCAAGAAACAAGAAAACTTTATAAATATGGATATGATAACTATTCTATAAAAACAATAATAATGCAAGGAACAACTATAGAAAATATTGAAGTACAAAATGGAACACAGGATACTAAAAGTTTAGATTTAAATTGTAAACAAGATATAAAAGCACTTTTAAAAAATGATATAAATTTAGATGAATTTCAACCTGAAATAACTTTAAACAAGGATATCAAAGCTCCAATTTATGAAGGAGATGAATTAGGAACAATAAAATATGTAATAGGCGACGAAACATATGAAACAAAATTAATTGCTTCACATGATGTTGAAAAATCTATGGTTTTAACATATTGTTTGTGGACTATGGGAATAGGACTAGTAGTAGCTATTATAATAATAAAAATTAGAGAACATAAATAAAATCTATATGTTTTTGGGATGGTCAAAAACACATCCCAAAAACATCATTTATAATTTTGACCCAATATTACTGTTAAATCAACTTTAGATGATGTAGTTATATTAGATTCTTGTGCTACAGTGCCTACACCTAAAATCTTTTTTATATCAGATGTAACAGATTCTCTTATATTATTTGGATTAACAATTGTTGTTTTAGAAGTTGTTTCAGCATTTCCTGTTCTAGTTACATTATAACCTGATTCAGTTAAGGCATCTACTGCTTTTTGTAAAAGTTTTCCTTGACCACTACCATTTAAAACTTCTATTTTTAGCTCAGAGGTTGAAGTAGTAGTACTTGTTGCACCTTCTACGGAATTATCTCCTTCAGAACTTTCAGTTTCTTCTGGGTTATCATAAAATAATTCTTGAATTAAATCTTTTGTTTCTTCTTCATCTGGAAGAAATACCCATGCTTTATTACTATTTTTATCTGTATTTTCTCCAGGAAGAGTTCCAGTTGACAAATTCTCAGTACTAAATTCTACCGCATAAGGTAAATAATCTTTTATCTCAGACATTTGTATATTTGTTATAACATATTGGTTAGCAATATCTAATATTTCTCCAAGATGAAATATATTTTCAGGTTTAAGAGTTTGTTTTAATACTTGAGTTACAAATTCTCTTTGAGTTTTCATTCTTCCTGTGTCATTGTCTCCATATTCAGTAGGATAGCTTGTTCCATCGGTATTATGTCTAAATCTAACTAATTGTTCTGCTTTGTCTCCATCTAACAGTTGCTCACCTGCTTTTAAATGAATGTGTAAATCTTGAGAAGTATCATCATAATCCATATCAATTGGAACATTATAAGTTACTCCTCCAATTGCATCTACAAGTTTAATAAATCCTTCTGTTTTTACAATGATATAATTTTTAAGATCTAACCCTGTTATTTTATTTACAACGTCTAATACCATTTGAGGATTTTCTTGTTTACTATATAGAGAGTTTAATCTATCATAAGCAGACGCTTTAGATGGAGTATCTCCAGTATAAGTGTCTCTTGGAATAGAAAGAAGAGCAGCTTTTTGAGTATTTGGATTATAAGAGGCAACCATTATTGTATCAGTTAATAATGAGCCAGTTTCATCTGTACTAATTCCAAGTATTAATGTTTGAAATTCACCCAAGTCCTTTTTGGTATTTTCGTCATGACCTGCAAGTGTTGCAAGTATCCCACTTAGGCCTCCACCGATTTTTAATAGTTTTATATGCAAAAACACCACCAGAGACTACTAGTAATAAAACTAATACTAATAAAACTTTTTTCCATAGGCTTCTTTTCTTAGTTTTTTTCTTTTTTTTATTTTTAGAGTTTTTAACTTGTTTATTAACCAAAAATATCCACTCCTAAATTAGAATTTCCTGAATTTTTCTTTGCTGTATTATTTCCAATATTTCCTTTATAGGCTTCCATACCATCATATCCTAAAAATCTATTTAAATTTTTTAAGGAAATTCCTGTTTCACCAGAAATAATATCTAAAGAAGAATTAAAACCATTTTCTTCAATATATCCTTTAAATGTATTAAATTCGAATGTATCTTTTGTTTTACATTTAGGGCAAATATCTCCTTCAGATATAAAAAAGCTACCACATCTACTACATTTATTAAAATCCATTTCTATTATCCTCCTAAAATTTATCTTTTGACAAAATAATTTACAGTATAAAAAAATTCATTTTATATATACAATAAATGACATTAAAATTATTCTAACATAAAATAAAAAAAAAATAAAGGGGATTAATAAAAGTTTCTTATAAATTGTTTTGAAAAAATTTTAAATCCTTGTTGCCCTAAGTCATTTAGCGATTTAGTTAACAAAATGTAATAAAAATATAATACAAAAGAAATAATTTTAATATTGTTAAACCCGTAGTAATGAAGCGTTTGACGCTTTTCATGTTATTGATTTACTACATAAAAAAGACTATACTAAACTTAGTATATTATATAAATTAAAGAAATTACTTATGGAGGAAGTATTATGAAATGCAAAAATAAAAGAAGACTCATGTTAATAATTTTATTAATAATAACTATAGCTGTATTTTGCATGCTACTTAATTTTTGCAAAACAGAAACTAACACCAAAACCATTAATGGAGAGATAGAAAATGCTAAAATACCAGAAATAGACTTTGATAGCAATTTTTGGTATCATGAAAATGGATATAGTTTACAATATTGGGGAATTGAGTTAGATAGATATATACCTGATAGCAAAATAATTGGGGATGTAAACCAAGATGGTTGTGTTTCACAAATTGATCGTTACTATATATATAGTGCAATAACAGGGAAAAAGGAACTTTCAAATCAAGCTAAAATTAATGCAGACGTAAACGGGGATGGTCGCATTAATGCATCAGATGGAGAATGTATAAATAATTTCTATTGGTATGAGGATAATGATTCTAAATCTAAGGGGAATATAACTGTACCAAAACATTTTATTATTCCAGTAGGTACTTCAATAAAATTAAAAGTAATTGAATTTAGTAACTATCAATTTGGTGATCTAAAATGGACTTTTTCTGAAGTTGAAGACCTTCGAGTAGGTAATAATGAAGTAAATAGTTGGTATGGCTCGAATGGTGTTAAACTACAATGGAATGAATCAGCTTCATGTATAGAGAATGAAGAATTTTCTATTAATCAGAATATGGAACTAAAACTAAAAAAGGTCTGTAAGACTTGTATACAGGCGTGGAATAATGCTTCTTATACATCGGAAGAAGCTGAAGACTTGCTTTATATAGAGGGAATAGGAACAAGAAGTACATCTCTTGCAATAGCAGTAGATGAAAAAATGGATTATTCAACAATCAAAGGAGATGTTAATTGTGATGGATATATAACCTATTATGATTATGTACTTATACAGAGATATACTATAAACCAACAAAGAAATGAAATATCAGACCAAGGATTTAAAAATGCAGATGTAGATAATCAGAATGGCGTACAAGCAGCGGATGCAAATGAAATATTAAAATATTTACAAGGAGAAACGTCAAAGATCACTATGCCACTATATAATCAATTAACTAAAAATCGAACTATTAAGTTAAAAGCACTTAATGAAAGTGGGTATGCTGCCACAGAAGTTACTTGGAGAAGTACTAATACTGCTGTTGCCTCAATAAATAGTGGTCAAGTTACTATAAAAGGGATTGGACATGCACAGATTATTGTAACGAAAGGTAATCATTCAGATGTGTTTTGTATAGAAGGAATTGAAGCTAAACAAGTACAATATACTGTTAATCATTATAAACAAGATCTTGATGATAGCTATAAGGATACAGATGCTTTGAAAGAGACAGAAACGTTTTATACTACATCAGGCGAGAATATGCAAGTTGCAACCAAAAATTATACTGGATTTGAAACACCTACTAATCAAACAGTAATAATTAGAGAAGATGGTTTAACTGTTGTTAATTACTATTATAAAAGAAAGAAATTCACTCTTACATTAAATTCATCAGATCATGTTAGTGTTTCTAACAATCAAACTGGAACGGGCAGTCTTTATTATGAAACATCAGTTACTTTAACTGCTTCACCAACTACTGGATATAAATTTAATAAATGGACATTTAACCCTAGTATTAATGGTGTAAATTTGCAAAATTCTAGGATTACATTTAAAATGCCAGCAAACAATGTTTCAGTAACACCATCTGTTGCTCCAATTCAGTACCAAGTTAGATATAATGGTAATAATGCAACTAATAATATAAGTATGCCAAATAGTACACATACTTATAATCAAAGTTCAACTTTAAGTAGCAACAAATTTGAAAGAGAATATAATATAACCTATTATCCTAACTATGATAATCAATCTGCTTCTACTAAATCTTATAAATATAAATTTATAGGCTGGACAAAAGAAGCAAATGGATCTACCATAATTTCAAATGCCTATAATTTAGCATTTAGTGAAAATGACGTAGTTGATGTATATGCTAAATGGGAACCCGATTCTGAAAATAACACTCCATATGTTCCAACTAGAACTGGTTATAAATTTGCAGGTTGGTATACAAATTCAAGTTGCACTGATGGTTATCAAAAAACTGGTGCAAACGGCGAATTTACAACTCCACCTACTTCGACTATGACAGTTTATGCTAAATGGATCGCTGAACAATACAATGTATCCTTTGATTACAATGGTGCTACTGGAAATAAAGAAACTAATTCTAAAACTGTAACTTATAATTCTTCTTATGGTATATTACCTATTCCAGAAAGAAAATATGCTATAAATTATAATACTAAAGATGGAAATAACCCAACAAATGCACCTAAAGAAGCTAAATACAATTTTGATGGTTGGTATAAACAAAAAGATTCTTTCAGTGAAAAGGTTGAAGCATCGACAACTGTAGATACAGCTGAGGCACATACTTTACATGCAAAATGGTCAGGAGGGAATATAACTTTACCTACACCAACAAGAAATGGATATACTTTTGAAGGTTGGTATAAAGATAATTCCTTGTCACAATTAGCAGGGCATGCAGGGGATGATTACACCCCTGGAGAATCAGTTACTTTATATGCTAAATGGAATCCTATTACTTATGCAATTAAGTATGATGGAAATAAGGAAACGTCAGGTTCAATGTCTAACAGTACTGGAATAAAATATGATCAAAACTTTAAATTAAGTAAAAATGAATATAAGCGTGAATATACTGTAACTTATCACTATAATTATAATGGAGCGCCTGAAGATACTTCAAAAACAGCATGTTATATATTTAATGGGTGGGCTAGATCAGCTGAGGAAGCAAAAGTATTTGACGATCAAGATACAGTAAGCAATTTAACAACACAAGATAATCAAATAGTTACATTATATGCTAATTGGACAGCCACTAGCGTTAAATATAAACCAAAAAGAGCAGGGTATGACTTTTTAGGTTGGTATAAAAGTTCAGGTGGTAGCGAAAGAGTCGATAGTGCAGATTCAGTTGGACAAATTACTCCAAGTTCAAATATTGAAGTATATGCAAAATGGAAAGCAAAAAATGACACAAAATATAAAGTACAATTTTACCTTCAAAATAATGATGACATAGATCCTTCTGACGGAGAAGATAGAAGAACATGGCCAAGTGAACCTTATAAAGAAATTATAAGAGAAGGAATCACAGATACAAAAGCTATGATAGAGCAAAATGATAAGTCACCAATAATAGATGAAGAAACAGGACATACATATGTATTTGAAACTAACCCAAATGGATACGAAAATGTTTTATCAGGAACAATAACAGGACATTTTGGAGATGGAGATACAGTTGAAAGTGATGATGTACAAATTAATTCCTCTGATAATGGAACTTTAGTATTAAAGTTATATTTTAGACAAGTATATACAGTAACATATACAGACGGTATGGATGGAGAAGTTTTTGCTGATCAAGTAACTAAAAACTTGGAATTAGGTACAATTACACCTCATTTTAAGGGACCATATGGAATACCACCAAAAATTCCAGGATATACGTTTGAAGGTTGGTATTCAAGCGTAGAACCTCATGATCAGATATCTGAGTATGTATGTAATGATGTAGTGTATACAGCAAGGTGGGTACCTGACAAAAATACGCCATATACAATAGCATATTATTATCAACAAGATGATGGAACTTATTCAGAAGAACCTTCTCTAACAGACACAACTAGAGTTGGAGAAAATGGAACTATGGTAAGTGTAAAAGATTCTGATAAAGAACCAAATCCAGAATATAGAAAAGGTGAAGGAAGAAAGTATATATTAGATGAATCACAAGCAAATTTATTTACACATGAAATCTATGTAAAGAAAATAGGAGAAGAAGAATATGAATATTTAACACTAAAAGTATACTTTAAGCAACAATACACTATAAGCTACAGAAAAGGAGATCACGGAACATTTGAGGAACAAACAACATCAGGATTAGATTACAACAGCGATACGCCACCATTTACAAATGAAAAAACTTGTGATATCGGATATAGCTTTGCAGGATGGGAACCAAACTTTGAAAGTAAAGTAACAAGAAGTGTTGACTATGTAGCTAAATGGCAAGCAAATAGTTATACTTTAACATTTAATGCAAATGGAGGAACAGTTTCTCCTGATAAAATAACACAAGATTATGAGACAGAAATAAATATGCCAACACCTACAAGAACATATACCGTAAAATACGAAACTAACCAAGGAGACCCTATGGATAACAAAGTATTTGATTATCATTTTGATGGTTGGTATACAGAAGAAGGAGAAAAAAGAGAATACACAACAATGCCACCGTATGATGAGACATTATATGCTAGATGGTCAAGTGTAGCTTATGAGTTACCTACACCAACTAGAGCAGGTTACAATTTCCTTGGTTGGTATACAAATGAAAATTTAGAAGATGGTAAATTAGAAAGTACATATGTACCAACACAAGATATCACATTATATGCAAAATGGGAAGCTAGAGCAGATACTAAATATACAATAAACCATTATAAACAAGGATTTAATGAAGATTATCCAGAAGAACTAAAAGAAGTAGAAGAAAAATATGGAACAACAGATACAAAAGTAACACCAGAATTTAAAAATTACACTGGATTTACTCCAAAAGATACAACACAAGAAATAACAATTAAAGGTGATGGAACAGCAGAAATAAACTACTATTATACAAGAAATAAATATTATTATGTATTAGGATCACATGAATATGTTTCAACAGAAGGAAGTACTCCTTCAGGAGAATATTATTATGAAGCACCAATTACGTTAAAAGCAACAGTTGACAATGTACATACATTTGTACAATGGATAAGTAGTAATACAAACCTAATAGAAAATCAAACTTTAGCAGAAACAACAATAAATATGCCAGCTGGAAATATTTCTATGATTCCAGAAGCAAAAATAAGTGACTTTACTCTAACATTTGATGGAAATGGAGGTACACCTGAAAAAGAAAGTATAACAGCTCAATATGATACAGAAGTAACTTTACCTGGTGCATCACGTAGTCATAAAGTAACATTTGAAACAAATGGAGGTAATATCTGTGAAGCACAAACTATAAATTATGATTTCTTAGGATGGTATACTGGTAAAGAAACTGGAAACAAAGTAGAATACACAAAAATTCCAGATCATAATCAAACATTATATGCAAGATGGTCTAGAGAAGCAATCACATTACCTAATTCAGCAAAATCTGGTTATATTCTTGAAGGATGGTATACTGATAAGGATTTAACAAACAAAGTAGAAGGAACGACATATGAAATTACTGAAGATACAACTTTATATGCAAAATGGGTAGCAAATTCTTATACATTAACATTTGATGCAAATGGTGGAACAATTGAAGTAGACGGAGAAAATGTAACACAAACAAAAATAGAAGCAACTTATAATGATGAAATTACAATGCCAACACCAACAAGAAGCTATACAATTAAGTATGAAACAAATGGTGGAAGTAGCTGTAAAGATACAGTATTTAATTACAACTTCGATGGATGGTATACTGATATAACTGATGGAGTAAAAGCAGAATATAAAACAATGCCACCTTATAATGAAACTCTATATGCTATGTGGTCAGATGAAGGAATTAGTCTACCTACTCCAACAAGGGCGCATTATAAACTAGAAGGTTGGTATTCTGATGAAGATTTAACTCATAAAGTAAATAGTTCTTCATACTTACCAATAGATGATGTAACCTTATATGCAAAATGGATTCAAAATAGTTATACATTAACTTTTGATGCAAATAATGGAAAAGCTACTAAAACTAAAATAACAAAGTACTATAATGAAGAAATTGAATTACCTGATGCTTCAAGAAAACATACAGTATCATTTGACACAATAAAAGGAACTTCTTATAAAGACGTAGTAGTAGAATTTGAATTTCTTGGTTGGTATACAGATAAAGAAAATGGAACTAAAGTAGAATACACAAATATGCCAGATCATGATGAAACATTATATGCTAGATGGTCAGATGAAAGTATCACATTGCCAACTCCTTCAAGAGGAAATTATGATTTTATTGGATGGTATACTGAAAAAGAATATGAAAATAAAATAACAACATCTACATATACACCAACAAAAGATATTACTTTATATGCAAGGTGGGTAGCAAAAGACTCTATATTACAAAGCATATATGTTAAAACAGAACCATACAAAATAAATTATTTAGAAGAACAAGAATTTAACCCAGATGGTATGGAAATTGTAGCCGTATATAGTAATAGTAAAAAGAAATATATAACTAACTATACCTATGAACCAACAGACAAATTGAAATTAGATACAGAAGAAATAAATATTACCTATACAGAAAATGGTATAACAAAAACTACTTCATTACCAATTACAGTAGTAGATAAGTCAAAAGCAGTTCTAAATTATGATATAAGAAAACCAACAAAGAAAAATGTAACTGCAACAGTAGAAGCAAGTCAAGAAATAGTTGATTATATAGCTGATCATTATGAAGAATGGCAAAAATCTGAAGATGGAAAATCTGTATATAGAGTATTTACCGAAAATGGCAAAGATGATATAACAGTAACATTGGAAGATGGAGGAGAATATCAATTTGATGTAGAAGTAGGAAACATTGATAGAACACCTCTAAAAGCAGAAGTAACTTATGATTATGATGAAGAAGATGATGAAGTAACTGTAGAAGTAGAATTTAATCACCCAATTGATGATGTTGAAACTCAACTTCCAGATGGTTGGGAACTATCAGAAGATGGAAAAAAACTAACAAAGAAATTTAAAGAAAATACTTCTGAGAAGTTAACAGTTACAGATGAACTAGGAAATGAAACCACAATAGACATAAATGTTACACAAGTTGGAAGCAACAAAGGAAATAACAACAATAATTCAAATGACGACGGAAACAATGAGGGAAATGGTTCTAATTCAATAGATGATTTGTGGGGTTCTGGATCATTTGGAAAGAAAGATCCAACATTAAGTGATAAATTAATACCTAATACTGGAAAAACAATAATAATAACTTTATGTATTGCAATAGTACTATTAACAATTCTAGCTGTTTACCAATATAAAAAATATAAAGATATTAAATAATATATCTATATGTTAAAAAAGAGAAAGCTTTTAGTTTTCTCTTTTTTAATAACTATTGTATGGATTTCAGGTACTAAAATACAATTATTATTAATATAATATATATGTGAATTTTGTGTGAATTTTATAAAAAGGTATTGACTTTTTATTAGTTTGGGTATAAAGTATTAGCAGTCAACATTAAAGAGTGCTAAAATTTTAAAGGAGGTAAAAAAATGATAAAACCATTAGGAAGTAGAGTATTAATTAAAATGAAAGAAGGCGAAGAAACAACAAAAAGTGGAATAATACTTGCAGG